>JAZUCR010000149.1:0-2853 GCA_045639225.1 Victivallales bacterium | reverse complement strand
GATCGTCATAATACATTCCCGGGCATCCGAAAGCGAATCCGGCATGCCGTAGAAGGTCCGGCCGTTCAGATGCCGGAATCCGGCATCCTTCAATGCCGAATGAAATCCGCGGATCCGCGGCGAAATGTCCGCCGAGGGATTGAAAACATACCGCTCGGAACTGAATATGGCAATTTCACGATGGCCCCGGCGCAGAATTTCATTCATCATCTGCCGTCCCCCGGAATAATCATCACTTTCGATAAAGCAGATATGATCTTCGGACGGGACATGCGGCATATAGTAATCCAGGCAAACCACGGGCAGATCCCATTCGCTGCGGATCTTTCCGTATCCGATCGAAACGATCCCGGAGACGTTTTCCGGATTCAGAATGTTCAGACAGGCATTCAGTTCTTCCGCCGCGGGACAGAACAACAGCGGGAAATACCCGTTGAGCAGACATTCATGCTGGACCCCGAGCAGGATCTTGTTCGGAAAAGGATCGAGTTTGCCGATAAAAGCAATCGATCCCGCAGGCCGGAAAAGCCGTTTCAGGACCCGGGTCCCGGAGCCCCGCACGCCGCGTTTCAGATAGCCCTGCTCCACCAGACGGGCAACGATTTTGTTGACCGTGACCTTGCTGACGCCGAATTCTTCCGCCAGGACATATTCCGACGGGAATTTGCTTTCCGGCGGATAACGGCAGTCTTCCAGACGTTCCTTCAATATCCGGTAAATCTCTTCCGTCGATGGCATTCTGCTCCTTTCCCGCTGTGACGATTACTTTTTTACTATACCAGTCCGCCCTGCTTATGTCAAGTTCAGAAATCCTTTTTTTACCGTTTTTCCGCATTTTTGCCGGTTTTTCGCAATCTCCGAAAAAGTGAGTATGTCACCATTTTTGCAAAAAAACTGTTACACCCCCTTGACAAATCCGATTATGCTCTTATATTCTTTATATCTAAATAGCTTCATGCTGAACCGATAAAAAAGTAACAAAGTCACTTAGTAAAAAAAGGAGGAAAGAATGATCAAGAGCTGGACCGCAAATGTTCGCGAACTAAAACCGGAAGCATCCGCAGAAGAACCGAAGAGCCATTGTCGGATTTCGGGGTTTTTCACCCTGATAGAACTCCTGGTGGTGATCGCCATCATCGCTATTCTCGCCGGTATGCTGCTGCCGGCGTTGAACAACGCCAAAAAGACCGCGCAGATGAATTCCTGTCTCTCCAATCTGAAACAGCTCGGCGTCGGCTATGAATCCTATGCCATGGACTACCAGGGGATCTATGCCTGTCTCGTGCAGACCACGAACGGATCACTGGAAGCAAATCAGTATAACAACAGCGGAAATTACTGGCTGTCGCTGATCCGTCCGTATCTCGGTCTTTCCAATGTCTTTGGAAAGGGACTGATGTATACGCAGAAAAAGAAAGGCCTGTTCTTCTGTCCCAGACATGAACCGCCGAATCAGTATTCCAACAACATCAGTTACGGACTCAACAGCAGACTGTTCGGATTGGTCGATTTTTCCAGCACGGCAAAGGTCCCTTTTACCTGGATCAGAAAAACCGGCAGATTGGCTTTTCCCGGGAGGTCACTGATGTTTGCCGAATCATGGTACCATACCGGCACGCTGGAAAACCGGACCAAGGGCTCGCCGGATCTGCAGAATCCGAAGAATATTTCACCCCGGCACAACCGAAAAGCCAATGCACTTTTTGCCGACGGTCATGCGCAGACCAAACCGCTTTCGTATTACCAGCCGTGTGTGGGTCTGGAACCGTGGTTTCAGAACAATACAGAAAACAAGTCGGCGTGGAAGGATACAATGTATAACGGACCGTTCACCCCGTATTGAGATCAAAAAGTCGATTTCATAACGAATCAGAATAAATATGAAGGCAGGAAAAATGTTGAAAAAAATGATATGGTGCGCCGGTCTGCTGCCGGCGGTTCTCTGTGCACAGGCTTGGAAGGAAGACTTCAGCAAGCTGGATTTCGCCGCCAAACCGACCGCGAACAATTGGAGCGGCGTGAATGTAAAAATGGTTCTGGACAACAGTTCCTATTCCGTTACCTCCGTCAAAGGGACGCCGAGCATCTTCCGCAGGATCCCGTATGACTTCGACAGCGGAGTGCGTTATCTTCAGATGCGGATCGTTTCCGGAGACTACCGGATAATGCTCTCCACGAATCTCGGCACCGTGACCGACTGGTTTATGGTCCGTCCCGGTCTCTACACCTTTCCGCTCTTCGGGATGGCCCGTCCGGACCTTTCCGGAAAACCGATGAAAGGTGCGCTCCAGCTGCGGATGTTCATTCCCCGCCGGATCCAGTTCAACGAACTGGGCACGGCTGATAAAAACACCCCGGACACCGTCATCTTCACCGTTACCGGTCCGGACGGCAAAATCAAGGATTCGCGGACGCCTGCCGTTGCCGGCGACACGGTGACGATCGAAATGCAGGTGAAAGACAAGCCGGACAACCTTTCGCTTTATCTCTACAAAGTCAACGAAAGCAAAAACTGGGTTTACCGCGGAAGATGGGAATCGCTGACCCTGCCGGGTGTTCCGCTTCAACTTAAGGAAAGCGATATCCCGAACCGTTATCAGGCGAGCTTTACGCTCCAGAAGATGCAGACCGGACTCAAAATCGGCAAAGGCAATCTGATCGCGGCAATCAATTATCTGGGCGCGGACTCCAACGACCGCGGCTATTACTACGGGTTCTGTCCCAATCCCATCGAGCTGGAACAGGGAGAACAGACCGCAACGGCGTCTTCCGCACTGAAAGTCTTTGACTTCGGTCCGCCGAACGGACCCGCCGCGCCGGATGCGATCGTCATCAACCGGACCGCGAAACACC
>JAZUCR010000148.1:0-12530 GCA_045639225.1 Victivallales bacterium | reverse complement strand
CAGAGCATGGCGATGGATTCGGCGTCCAGGGCAGGTGCCACGCGGCCGACGTTTTCCACGCCGATCTGGTGGAACTGCCGGCGGCGTCCCGCCGACGGACGCTCGCCGCGGGACATCGGGCCGATATAATAGACGCGGTTTTCCACGCCGTTCATGGCATCGGTTCCGGACAATGCGCGCATGACGCCGGCGGTGCCTTCCGGACGCAGGGTCAGGGAACGTCCGCCGCGGTCTTCGAAGGTGTACATTTCCTTCTGGACCACTTCGGTTTCATTGCCCAGTCCGCGCTGAAACACTTCGGTGAATTCGAAGATCGGGGTGCGGATCTCTCCGTATCCATATAAACTGAAAATCCGTCCGGCGGCATTTTCGATGCTGCGCCAGACTGCTGCTTCCGCCGGGAAGATGTCGCCTGTTCCGGGAGGGGGCTGAGAATTTGCTGCCATGTCTGTTATCCGTCCTTGATCGATGATCCGGTGACTGTATGTTGTAAAAAAAACACGCCGCATGCACGAAACCGGCGCGGCGTGATCGACTTTTTACGCGGAACATGCAGACCGGAAAACTGCTTCCACGTTCAAAAATTACTTGGTCGCAAGTTTGGAGATGCGTTCTCTGAGTTCCTTGCCGGCGCGGAATTTGACCACTGCGCGTTCCGGAATGGTGACTTCGATTTTCGGCTTGTTCGGGTTGCGGCCCTTGCGGCTTTTCCGCACTTTGATTTCGAACACGCCGAAATTGCGCAGTTCGATGTTCCGGCCGGCTACCAGTTCATCGGCAATGTAATCGAGGGTTTTCTGCACCACTACTGCCACGTCGCTTTGGATCAGATTCGTATCCGCAGCAATTTTCACGACCAGATCTCTTTTCGTCATTTTCTCTTTCTCCTTAGCGGTTCCTGTATGAATGAAGTCTCATTCATCACTCGCTTGCTGTTGGGGTTTCTGTTTTTCAAAAAAATTTATTCTGTAATTTAACCCCTTTTCCGGGAATTTCAAATCTGGTTTTCTTTTTTTAGGAAAAATTTTTCCAGCATGCCTTTCAGCATCCGCAGTTTCGATTCCGGCGTTCCCAGATTCGGCAGGACCGGTATCTTGCCGTTGATCTTGATCAGTTCGTGTCCCCGCGACATCAGGATCCGGCCGCCGGAACAGGTGATGGAACTGAGCAGGGCGCTCATCCCGATCACCCGGACCGCGGCGCAGAGGAACAGGTTTTCCGCTTCCGGCACGAGCCGGCCGAAACGGTCGACGATCTCTTTGCGCAGTTCGTCCAGCTGTTCCGGAGTCGTCAACTGATTCATCCGCCGGTAGGCGTCCAGCCGGATCCGTTCGGCATTGATGTAATCCGGCGGGAATGCGGCCGCCGCCTTGCCCGGCGCGGCTTTCAGGGCATAATCCACAAACTCCAAATAGACGGTACATTCCCGTTTCAAGGTAGTGTCTTCGCCTTTCAGCTGGGCGGTCACGGTGCGGAGCAGATCGCAGTAAAGCGAAAAACCGATCGCGTTGATATGGCCGCTCTGCTCGGCCCCCAGAATATTCCCGGCGCCGCGGATCTCCAGGTCGCGCAGCGCCAGCTTGAAGCCCGCTCCGAGATGCGTATATTTCCGCATGGCGGCGATGCGTTTGCGGACATCCCCGGAAAGAATGCCGTGCGGCGGCAGCAGCAGATACGCATACGCCTGCCGCCGCCAGCGTCCCACCCGGCCGCGGAGCTGATACAGTTCCGCCAGACCGAAGCGGTCTGCCCGTTCGATCAGAATGGTGTTCGCATTCGGGATGTCCAGTCCGGACTCGATGATCGTGGTGCAGACCAGGATATCGGTTTTCCCTTCGATGAAAGCGCCCATCACTTTTTCCAGTTCGTCTTCTTCCATCTGGCCGTGTCCTATGGCGATCCGCGCTTCGGGGAACATCGCCCGGATCCGGTCCGCCGCCGTCTCGATGGTCTGTACCCGGTTGTGCAGATAATATATCTGGCCGCCGCGCTGCAGTTCCCGCGAGATCGCGCCGTAGATCAGCTGTTCGTCATATTGGGAGACCACGGTCTGGACCGGCAGCCGCTGGACCGGGGCGCTCATGATGGTGCTCAGATCGCGCATTCCGGACATCGAAAAATAGAGCGTCCGCGGGATCGGCGTTGCGGTCATGGTCAGAACGTCCACCGTGGTGCGCAGTTTTTTGAGTTTTTCCTTGTGTGCCACGCCGAAACGCTGTTCCTCGTCCACTACGATCAGTCCCAGATTATGGAAATCCACATCCTGCTGGAGCAGACGGTGTGTCCCGATCACGATATCGACCGATCCGGCTTTCAGCTTGGCAATGATCTCCCGCTGTTCCGATTTCGACCGGAACCGGCTCAGCGTTTCGATGATGACCGGATATTCGGCAAAACGTTCGAGAAAATTGTAATAATGCTGCTGTGCCAGAACTGTGGTCGGAACCAGGATGGCGGCCTGCCGGCCGGACATTACGCACTTGAAGACCGCCCGCATGGCGACTTCGGTTTTGCCGTAACCGACGTCGCCGCAGAGCAGACGGTCCATCGGCTTGGGTGATTCCATGTCTTTCTTGATTTCTTCCGCCGCCCGGAGCTGATCGGCGGTTTCGGTATAGGGAAAAGATTTTTCGAAAAGATGCTGAGCCAGATCGTCATTCGGAAAAGCCGTGCCGCCGGCCTTGCACCGGATTGCGTGCATCTTGAGCATGTCCAGCGCCAGATTCCGCACCGAATCGGCCGCCTCGCTTTTGATCCGGTTCCAGCGGGCGGTCCCGATCTTGCTCAGTTTCACCGCGCCTTTCTGCGACCCGATGTAACGCGTTACGCACTGCGCCTGCCAGATCGGCACGAACATCGTCCGGTCATCGTCGAATTCCAGCTCGATCGCTTCATACGTGCTCTGCTTGTCCGTGATGATTTTCAGCCCGCGGTAGATGCAGATCCCGTAATTCAGATGAACTGCATGATCGCCTTCTTCCAGGTCGGACGAGATCGTTTCGTCGATCGCGTCGCGGATATTGAGCTTCCGGAAATCGTTTTCCGCCGGCGGGGAAATGTCTTTTCTGCCGGACGCGAGACGACGGGGCGAGGAATACAGTTCATATTCCGAAAAGACGGCCGTTTTTTCGCCCGGCAGGAAGATCCCTTTGGGAATCGACATCTGCACGCATTCGAGACCTGGCAGATTCTCCAGTCCTTCGGTCTCCAACCATTGCCGCAGGGCGGTCAGGTCGCCTTCGGTCCGGCCGGCGATCTGAATGTGATATTTTTCTTCGCTCAGCTGGCGGATCAGACCGGAACTGATCTGCCGCACCAGATCCGCGACATTCTCTTCGGCGCCTTCCGGGATCATCTCCAGAATATGCCGGGCGGAGGGAAACACCGGCGAGACCGCTTTCCGGTCTTCCGGGATTTTCGCGCTTTCCACTTCATCCAGCAGGAGAAACGCTTTTTTCCACAGCGGATCCCGGTGCAGTTTCTCCCAGGTTTTCTGCATGGCTTCCGAGCCGAACCGTTTCAGCACACCTTCGCATTCCGAGGGAAAAAGCGTCACGATCCGGGGCGAATAGAGCCGGACATAGGTGCTGAAATCGGTTCCGGAATCATCCGGCTCTCCGGCGCCGGACCGCATGATCACTTTGTATTCGGAGATTTCGCCGGTGGACAGCTGGGTGGTTTCTGAAAACAGCCGGATCGATTCGACGGTATCGCCGAAGAATTCGATCCGTGCCGGGGCGTCGGCCGCGGGCGAAAAAACATCGATCAGGCCGCCGCGTCTGGCGAATTCTCCTTTCTGGACCACTTCCGGTTCGTCGTCATAATCCATCCGGGTCAGCTGTTCGGCGAGTTTTTCCGGAGCCAGCGTCATGCCGGTCCGGATCGTCAGCACGGAATGCCGCATGCGTTCCGGATCGGGGGCAGGGGAGAGTTCCGCCGCCGCAGAAGTGATCAGAATATCCGGCGGACTGTTCAGCACCCGGTCGAGGATCTGGGCGCGGGGAATTTCCTGTTCCATCAGTTTCCGTCCGCTGCTGGTGCCGTCCGGCAGCAGCAGAACTTCCGGAGAGAACCCGGTGCAGTCCGCCCATTGAAGCAGTTCGTTCCGGATTTTTTCTCCGAGAGCAACCCCCGGAACTTCGATCAGCAGCCTGGTCTGCGGAGCTGCGCAATGCACGGCCAGGACCAGCAAAGACACCACACTTTCATCAACGGAACAGAGGCAATCGCCGGAAAAGTGTATATTTTTCAGCCATTTTCTTAAAAAATTTTCTTTTTCGCTGTTTTTTTTCACTTGACTTTGCGCCTTTAAATGTTATATTGAGCCAATTCTGCAGAGAATGGATCGTTGTCAGCCGGACTCCGGCTGAAGCTTTTCATCCCGGCTGCAGGATAGTTACAATATAGCAAAAACGGAAAATGTCAATAGCGGAATGCTGAATTTATTACGGAGGTTTTTAAAATCATGAAGTCTTCAAAAGTTGCTGAGAAGAAGAAAGTTTTGAAAAAAAACGCCTCCTCTGCTCCCAAGTCCTCTCCGGCATCCAAATCCGCGGCTGCAGGAAAGCAGACGGCTGCTAAAGGGAAAAAGACGTCGGTCAAGCCGGTGGCAAAAGCTCCGGCGAAAAAGCCTTCCGCCGCTAAAAAGACTCAGCCCGTTAAAAAGACTGCTCCGGCCGCTGTCAAACCGGCTGCGAAACAACAGAAAAGCAATGTTAAGAAGATGTCTGTGAAAAAGAATTCTCCTGCAAAGTCTCAAACGAAGAAGGTTCCGGCGAAGAAAGCCGCTCCTGCTCCGGTGAAAAAGGCCCCGGCAAAGAAAGCCGCGCCCGTACCTGCGAAAAAGGCTCCGGCGAAGAAAGCCGCTCCCGCTCCGGCGAAAAAGGCCCCGGCGAAGAAAGCCGCTCCTGCACCGTCGAAAACGGCTCCGGCGAAGAAAGCCGCTCCCGCTCCGGCGAAAAAGGCTCCGGCGAAGAAAGCCGCGCCCGCTCCCGCAAAAAAGGCTCCGGCGAAGAAAGCCGCGCCCGCTCCGGCAAAAAAGGCTCCGGCGAAGAAAGCCGCGCCCGCACCGGTGAAAAAGGCTCCGGCGAAGAAAGTCGCGCCCGCTCCGGCGAAAAAGGCTCCGGCGAAGAAAGCCGCGCCCGCACCGGCGAAAGAGGTTAAGAGCAAGACTTCCGCCAAATCCGGTTCGTCCGGAGAGAAGAAATCTGCCGATTCCAAAAAAACGGCGGCTCAGGTGAAGAAAAAAACAGTTGCCGAAAAAGGCAAATCCGATACGAAAGAATCCCGCCGGAAACCGGAAAGCAAGAAGAAAATCGCCCGTCCGGAAGCGGAGGATGAAGAGCTCCAGGAAGAAGTGGCCGAAAATCCGGATGAACTGCTGGATGACGACGATAAAAACAACGGTCTGTCCAAAGCCGGCGCTTCCAAAAATGATACCATGAAGACCTATATGAACGAAATCGGTCAGATTTCTCTGGTATCGAAAGAACAGGAAGTCGATCTGGCGGCCAAGATCCATGGTTTTGACAATTCCGAACATGATGAGGCCCGCAAGACGCTGATCAAGGCAAATCTGCGTCTGGTGGTGAAGATCGCTCACGATTTCAAGGGACTGGGACTGCCGCTGCTGGATCTGATCTCCGAGGGAAATATCGGTCTGATGCGCGCCGTGGAAAAATTCGATCCGGCCAAAGGTGCCAAATTCAGTTCTTATGCCGCGTGGTGGATCAAACAATCGATGCGCCGTGCCCTGGCCAATCAGAGCCGGATCATCCGGATCCCCGTGCAGTCTGCCGGAAAAATCAACAAAATCAAATCCATTCGTTCCAAACTGACCGAGAAACTCGGCCGGGAACCGACCGATGCGGAAATCGCCAAAGATCTGGATTTCAGTGAAAGAACAGTAGCGGGCCTGCGTCTGGCCGACCTGCGGACCTTCTCGCTGCACGATCCCATCCAGCAGGGCGAAGACGGTGAATTCCAGGATATCATTCCCGACCGCGGCGCCCAGACTCCCGACCGGATCCTCAGCGATGTGGAATCCGTGAAACGTCTGGTCGATCTGCTGAGCGAACTGGATAAACGCGAACAGATGATCCTGAATATGCGTTTCGGTCTGGACGGCACTCCGCCGAAAACCCTGGAAGATGTCAGCCGGACCATCGGCCGGACCCGTGAACGGGTGCGCCAGATCCAGAATCAGGCCCTGACCAAATTGCGTGAACTGCTTCAGGATGAAGCCGGCTACGCCAACAATGAATGAGGATGAACAATGAAATACCAACAACTCGTTGAGAGAGGGGGTGAATAACCATGGAAGCTACGGAAATCCGTTTGAAGAAAGGCGAACCGATCGACAGAGCGCTGCGCCGCCTCAAAAAGAAACTGGACAAAGAAGGAACCCTCAAAGAACTTCGCAACAGAAGACACTTCGAAAAGCCCAGTGAAAAGAAACGCCGCACCCAGCGTCATCGCTGAGTCTGTTTTCTGATTCCAATTACCCCGGCTGCCGTTTCACGGTATCCGGGGTTTTTTCTTACCGTGAGAACCGGATCATTTCCCCCCAGAGCGGCATCGCGCAGTGGAATCCGTTGGTTTTTCCCGCCGCGATCTCGTCCAGTCCCACGGAATACGGCCAGCGCCATTTGTTGTTGGGATGATGGAGTTCGTGCAAATGCGAGATCAAAGTCAGCTTCGGGTGAATGATCTTCTGCGCTTCAGGCACTTTCAGCCCGACGCGCGGATGGACAATATAGACATCCACCGCGGGATTTTTCATCTGGAACTGTTCCGGACGATGGCTGTCGCCGCTGTGGAAAATGACGAATTTTCCGGACTTCAGCTTGAGCTCGATTTCATAAGTCATGACAAACTTCTGCAGCGTGGGATTGTGATCGGTCCGGTGGAGATGGATCCGGGTCGATCCGAATTCCAGAACCGTATCGACCGCGTGATAGCCTGGCGCCGGGAAAAAGTTCGAGACCAGCGGTTTGCCCGCTTCCCGGAAACTTTTCAGCAGCCTGCTCGTATAATGATCGTCATGGTTGTGGGTGACCAGCAGGAAATCCAGTTTGTCGATCAGTTCTTCGCTTCTGCGGTGATGGAGGTCGATGGCGAAACAGGTTTCCGCCGTCTTGATGATATATCCCATATTATAAACATGCCAGAGGATCACGGAATCGGCATCGGGCTGGACGGTTTCCACTTCATTGCGGATTTTATCCCAGGCCGCTTCGTAATAATAGAAAACGGGTTCGCGTTCGATCCAGGAATTGACTTCGTCCGGGGTCAGCGTGAGTCCGGCGGTATAATATTGCTTGAAGGTTTCCGGCGTGCAGTGCCAGTTGGCAGTTTCCAGAACCGCCATGGCGGATTTTCTTGCTTCATATTCTTCCATCGAGGTGGAAAACACCGTTTCGACCGCATTTTTGATTTCGCTCTGCATTTAAACCATTTCCTTTCCCGGCCGCAGCCATGGAATTCTTCAGGTTGTTTGTGCCGTTTTCTTATAATTGTCTCTGAGGATCGTTACTTCAGCGCGTTTTTCAGTTCATCCGCCGTGACGGTGGCGGTCCCGAGTTTGCCGACTACGATCCCGGCTGCGTAATTGGCGATTTCCGCCGCCTGAACGGGATCGTCTTTCACGCATAACGCCAGTGTGGAGGCGGCGATCACGGTATCGCCCGCGCCGGAAACATCGAAAACTTCCTTGGCCCGGGTCGGGATCACTTTGCAGGAACCGTCGTTCATGAACAGCGCCATGCCGTCTTCGGCCAGCGAGATCAGCAGATATTTCACTTCCCATTCCCGCCGGATCTTGGCGGCGACCGTCTTCAGGGAATCCAGAGAATCCCCGGTGACCGGCTGCGGGATTCCCGCGATCTCATACGCTTCCGCCCGGTTCGGTTTCATGATCGTGAGATGATGCAGATTCAGGGGATTATGGGCATTGGGATCGAGGGTGACCGGAATATTTTCCGCGGTGCAGAGATCGACGAGCCGCTGGGTATAGTCCGGGGAAAAAAGTCCTTTCGCATAATCTTCGATGATCACCGCATCGGGCCGGGCCGTTTTCAGGTAGCGGCCGAATTCTTCGCAGAGCTTCTCCCGGATCGTTTCATCGACTGCGGTCTGCTGTTCATCGTCGAGACGCAACAGCTGCTGGGACCCGGCGATGATCCGTTCCTTGAATGTAGTCGGACGGTTCGGGTCGGTCATCACGCCGACCGGATCGATGCCTGCCTGATTCAGCAGTTCCCGGAGCTTCTCGCCGTGAGCGTCATTGCCGACGATGCCGAAAGCGGCCGCGGAGGCCCCGAGGGAGACGATATTGCGGATGACGTTGGCGGCTCCGCCGAGACAGCAGGACCGCCGGGTGACCTGCACCACGGGGACCGGCGCTTCGGGCGAAATTCGGTTGACTTTGCCCCACGTATAGGCATCCAGCATCAGATCTCCGATCACCGCGATCCGCTTCCCCTTGAATGAATCGACTGCGGCGAAGATCCGTTCTTTCACTTCCTGCTCCATATCTCTGACAACCTTTCGCTGTTGATCTGTTGACTGACCCGCGCATAATATATATGCGCTTTCCGGAAAAGCAATGCCGCAGCTTCTATTCCTGCCATTTTTTTACCGCTTCCAGTGCCTCCGGACGAGTGGTGATCTCTCCTTCCAGCTGGAGGTCGCGCAGATGGTTCAGCAGCTTTCCCATGGCGGGCCCGGGCTGAATGCCGAGACCGATCAGGTCATGGCCGGTCAGCAGCGGCGGGGGCACCGCGGGCGTGTCGCTGCTCCGCAGTTCGGTCATCCGGTCCAGCAGCCAGAGGTAGTTGTCCAGGAACCCGTGGCAGGCGCTGCAGTCCAGCCGGTGCAGTTCCAGTTCCAGCGGGAAATTGGGATCGGCCAGCAGCCGCCGCCATTTGGCCGGACGCATCTTCTGCACCGCGGCAAAACGCATGTGATTCCGGACTGCGGCGGTTACGTGTTCGGTCAGCGCCGAGGTCATTTTCAGCCGTTTCAGAATCTGTTCCGCCAAACGGCTCCCGATATCGTCATGACCGTAGAAACGCGGTATCCCGTCTTCTCCGAAGGTTTGACTGGCGGGTTTGCCGACATCGTGCAGCAGCGCCGCCCAGCCGGCTTCTTCCGAAGGATACGCGAGATGCCGCAGCAGAAGCATGGTATGTTCGAAGACATCGCCTTCCGGGTGAAACTGCTTCGGCTGTTCCACTCCGTGCAGGGCTTCGATCTCCGGGAGCACCACGCGGAGGATCCCGTATTCGGAAAGCTGACGGAAGGCAGTTCCCGGATCCGATCCGGTCAGCATCATGGTCAATTCATCCCGGATCCGTTCCGGCGAAAGCAGCGTCAGTTTGCCGGCCAGTTCGCGGATCGCTCCGACTGCGTCCGCATCCAGCGTGAAACGGAATCGGGCGGCGAACCTGACGGCCCGCAGCATCCGCAGATAATCTTCCGAAAACCGTTTTCGGGCCTCCCCGATGGTCCGGATCACTCCGCTCCGCAGGTCGGCGAGTCCGTCCGTAAAGTCGATGATGCTGCCGTTCGCAACATCATAGAGCAGTGCGTTGATGGTGAAATCCCGGCGCGAAACGTCTTCCTGCGGAGTTTTGCTGTAGCGCAGGGTTTCCGGACGGCGGCCGTCCATATAATCGCGTTCCTCCCGGAATGTGGCAACTTCGAAATTATGGCCGTCCTCGACCACGGTCACCACGCCGAACGAGGCGCCTATGGGAATCGAATGGGGGAAGATCCGCATGACTTCTTCCGGCCGTGCCGAGGTGGTGATATCGAAGTCCTTCGGCGGTTTGCCGGACACCAGATCGCGGACGCAGCCGCCGACCAGATAGGACTCAAATCCGGCCTCCCGGAGTTTCTTCACGATCCGGACCGCGGTGCGGCAGAGCTCCGATTCCGGCAGCGGATATGGTTTGATGACAGGAGCGTCCCGCATGGTGTTATTTCCCCTGCGGTTCTTTTGGAACGGTGCGACCGAGTTCCTGGCGTATGGCCGCGTTTTCACGGCGGGCGGACCGCAGGCGGTTTTTCAGATTGAGATTTTCGATCCGAAGCCGGCGCAGTTCCGCTTTGACCATCAGACTGCGGATATTTTCCAGCATCAGTTTCTGCACCTTGCTGCCCGGCGTTCCGAAATCGGCAATGATTTTCTCGCCTTCATCCAGAATGCTCTGGAGCGGGATGGTGTCGTCATTGACCAGCCGGGTCAGATATTCGGTCTGGGTCCGCAGACGGGCTTCCGCGGAAACACCGACCGGCGAGTTGCCGTACCAGAAGAGGGTGATGATGATCCCGAGTGCAACGGCCGCGGGGATGAGCAGCAGGGCGAACCGCAGCTTCCGGCTCCGCTTCTTCACTTCGCTTTCCAGTTCCCGGACTTTGGCCTGGGTCTGGGCTGAATCCCGCTGCATTTCATAATCCAGACGCATTACGGAGACCGTATGCACTTCCGGAACCAGATCCCGGTTCGGGGCCGTTTCCTGACGGATCTTCCAGATCTCCGACAACAGTTCTTCCATGGACTGGAAACGGTCTCCGGGTTTTTTCGCCAGCATTCTGGAGACCAGCTTGACCACTGCCGGCGGAACTTCCTGGTTCAGATGGTCCAGCGGTTCGGGATCTTCCTCCTCGTGCTGGTAAGCCACAGCACGGATCGTCTGCGATTCGAACGGCAGCCGTCCGGACAGCATCTGATACAAGGTAACACCCAGCGAATAAATATCGGAACGCGGATCCGGCTTGCTGCCGTGAAACAGTTCCGGACTCATGTAGGAAGGACTGCCCGAGATCAGAGAATCTTCTTTCCAGTCTGCGGCATAAACGGACATGCCGAAATCAGTGATCTTGACGATGCCTTCCTGCGTCATCATGATGTTGTCGGGCTTGATGTCCCGGTGCACGAGTCCGCGTTCCACCCACACATAATGCAGCGCTTCCGCGGCCTGCTGGATGATGTGCAGCGATTCATCCACCGGCAGCTGTTTTTCCCGATGGATCCGGTCCATGACACTGCCGCCGGAAATATACGGCATCGCCATATAGCAGATACCGTCTTCTTCGCCGACTGCAACGGACTGGATCAGATTGACATGGCTCAAGGTGGCGGCCGCCCGGGCTTCCTTCAGAAAATCCTGGATCCCGTTCCGGGTGGAATATTCCGGCAGCAGGACTTTCAGCGCCACCTGCCGGTCCAGCGAAAGCTGGGTCGCGAGATATACCGTTCCGACTGCTCCGGTCCCGATTTTGGTCCGGATCAGAAAATCGCCGATCACGCAGCCGTCCTGAAAGCGGGACGGCGGCACGGTCAGTTCACGGGAACACCCCGGACATTGCAGAGGATATCCACGCAATGAATCATCGGCTGCGACCGTGTAAAAACAGAACGGACAGCGGAAGCGCATCAGTCAAGTCAACCCCTTTCTGGTTCTGCCTGGCGATTTCAGTTGAAAGCCGGAGTTTCAGGACCGACGTCCGCGGTCACCGGTCAGGATCCCGCGTTTCGAACTCCGGATGAAATCCAGGAATTCCACGACTTCCGGCAGCTGCGGCACTTCCGCTTCGGCTTTCTCGATCGCATTTTTCATGCTCAGACCGTGACGGAAAAAGATGTCATAAAGATTTTTGATTGCGCGGATGGTTTCCGGAGAGAAACCGTTGCGCCGCATGCCGACGATGTTGAAGCCGCGCACGCCGCCGTTCCGTCCGTCTCCGATCATAAACGGGGCCAGATCCATCGAGATAGCGGACCCGCCGCTCAGAACGGCCATCCGGCCCATCCGGCAGAACTGATGGATCCCGGATAATCCGGAGATCAGACAATTATCCCCGATCTGGCAATGTCCGGCAATTGCGCAGCCCACTACCATGACCACGTGGCTGCCGACCGTACAGTTGTGGGCCACATGGGCATTTGCCATCAGAAAACAGCCGTCGCCGATCGTGGTCACGCTGCCCGGCATGGTGCCGCGGTTCACCGTCACGCCTTCCCGGAACCGGTTCCCGCTGCCGATTTTCGTATAGGAGAGCTGAGCAGGATCGTAACTGTAATCTTCCGGGTCCGTTCCGATGGAGGCAAACGGATAGACCAGATTGTTTTCTCCCATTTGCGTATGGGCACCGATCCGGCATTGTCCCATCAGCCGGGTCCCCGCTCCGATTTCCACATCTTCTTCAATCACGCTGTAAGGACCCACTTCCACTGATTCCGCCAGCTTCGCATCGGGTGCCACAATCGCCGTAGGATGAATCTTCGCCATCTCTTAACCTCTGTATCCGCTCGTTTTTCTTTGAATAAAAAAGGCGGGGTAGTGATTACTCCGCCTGTTTTTGCCTGAATTATTTCTTTTTCGCAGGCTTCATCGCCGCCCGGGCTTTGGCTTTCTGTCTTTCGATGTAGCGTTTCAGACGAGCCCGTTTCTGCACTTTATTGTACTGCTTTCCCATTTTTGTTGTCTCCTTTATTTTTCAACTTTGAAAATGGAATATCTCAA
>JAZUCR010000147.1:0-3766 GCA_045639225.1 Victivallales bacterium | reverse complement strand
AAGGAAAAACCGATTATTGGACAGCTCCGGAAAATCTTGAACCGGAAATACCTAAAGAACCGAACATGGAGAGACTGATAAAGAAACTGTCAAGAATGAAAAATGATGGGAGAAAGATTCGATATAAATACCGAAATGGGGTTGCCGCAAAATAATAGGTTTTGCAACAGCCCCTCCTGATTTGGCGCTGTTCCTTTCCCGGGGAGGAAATGCATTACCTGCATTACGGATGTTTTTTCTGCTTAATCACGCCATAAATCAATTTCAAATGGAAAAATCATGATGCCGATAATTTCTGCTTCAATTATCGGCATCATGGAAATATAACCGAAAAAAGATGAATTGCAAGGGAAAAGATGAAAAATCGACATAAAAAAACGTAAAAACACAGTATCGGATTTCAGGAAAACATGAACCACAAGCAGAAGTTTACCGTCCCACATGGGGAACAGAGCCTTTTTATTCATTCACCACTCTTGATTTTTGAGCGGGATCAGACTATATTACAGGCTGTATTCTTTGTTTATGAAAAGGGATCAGGGCGGAGAAAGAAAGATGAGTGATTTTGCAGAGACCTTGACCGAACAGCAGCGGAAACGGGCACGGCTCTATGCCTATTTTTCCAGTTACTTCGGCTGTATTTCGGAAGTGATGCTGGACAGCAGCGCGATCGTGATTTTATATATCGGCATGCTCGGCGGCGGCAATATGCTGGTCATGCTGTCCACCAGTTTTTCCGGTCTGCTCTGCATGCTGCTGATGATCCCGTCCGCAGTATTGATCTCCAAAATCGGCATGAGAAAAGCGGTGACTGCCGCCTGCCTGACCGGATGTTTCGGATATCTGCTGATGGCAGCCGCGCCGTTTTTCGGACCGTACAGCCGGATCGCGGCGATCATCGGCTGCATGATTTACTGTCTCCAGCGGAGTCTCTACGGAACGGCGTGGTATCCGATGCTGGACGCATTTCTGCGCAAGGAAGACCGCGGCAGTTTCTTCGGCACCATGCGTTATACTTACATGATTTTCACCGGCGTGCTGTTTTTCCTGATCGGCAAAGTAATGGGCAAAAACCCGCCCCTCCTGCTGATGCAGGGGGTCATCGGCTTTGCCGGACTGATGATCCTCGGCCGGCTTTACTGCATGCTGCATTTCCCGCAGAACGACCGGGAGGAAAAGGCCAAACTTCCGTTCCGGAAGGCGCTGGGCATCTCGATCCGGAACGGACCGCTGACCAGTTATGCCGTTTATATCTGTCTGCTTTCGATTGCCTATACTTCACTGGTTCCCGTCACGCTGATCTATCTGAAGCAGTATGTCGGACTGCCGGCGGGAACGGTCCAGATTTTTTCGACGGTCGGCATCGCCGGCAGCATCACAGGTTATTTCTGCTACGGCTTTCTGCTGAAAAAGCTGAAGATCAAGCGAATGGAACTGATCACCCATTTCATATTCATCTTTGCCGCCTTCTCCCTGTTCCTGCTCAATAAGGACATGCGGTATTTTCTCTGGCTGGCGGGTGCGGTCTATTTCATGAGTTCCTTCGCGGCCAGCACGTATATGTGCAACAATTCGACCGAGCTGCTGGCATTGGCACGACCCGGCAACAAGCCCATGGCGATGGCGTTCCAGCAGACCTATCAGAACATCGGCGTTTCCGTCGGACGGACGGGTACTTCGCTGATCCTCGGTGCCAATCTGCTGGCTCCGGTCTGGACTGCGGGCAGTTTCACTTTCTGCTCGTATCAGACGCTGTTCCTGCTCTATGGAGTGATCGCCACGGTCATTCTGATCCTCTTCCCCACCCTGCCCGCGATCGTCCCGAAACATCATGATTATTATGAACCGATGCGTTGAAGAATATGTCCATAACTGCAAGGAGAATGCCATGAAGAAAAATTACCTCCTCCCACTCATCCCGGTTTGTCTGGTCCTGACCGGAACCGGAACCGAAATCGAAGACGATGACCATGAATGCACCAGCTGGATCGTGATGCCGGACCTGACCGGCGGGAAAACCATGATGATCCACAAGAACCGGGATGCATCGAGCGACCGGCTGCAGCTTTACAAAGGCGCCGAACCGGGCAAAAACAGCTGGATCTCCATCAGCAACCTCGACAGCAAACTGGCTTACGCCGGACTCAATGACAAAGGTCTGGCGGTGGCGATGAACAGCGGCGACCCGACGGAATTCTACAGCGACAAGGCCGGTTTTTACACGCCGCAAATCTGCCGGTCCGCGCTGGAGAACTGCGCCTCGGCCGACGCCGCGGTCGAACATATCCGGCAGCTGATCAAAGCCCGCAACTACCAGCATAAGAAAAGCGGTTCGATGTGGTTTATCGGAGACGGGAAAAAAGCGTATATCATCGAAAATGACGCCGTCCATTTTGCGGCGCACGAGGTCAAGGCGAACTTTGCCATCCGCGCCAATGCGTGGCATTACCCGGAAATGATCATCTATTCCAAGCGCACTCCGGCCACCCTGACCAACCATCACCGCAGGGAATTCGCGGTCCGTCAGGCGCTGTTCGCCAACGGCACCAAATACGCCGAACCGGTCACGGTCGAAAAAATCTCTTTTGCCTCCCGGATCAATGAATTTCCCGAAGATCCGAAATGTTACCCTCTGTGCGGCAAACGCACCAATTCCGGCACGACAATCGTGATCGACTGCGAATATCCCGCCGAGCTCAGCACCATGTTCGCCGCCTTCGGTCCGCCGCGGCATACCGTCTATCTGCCCGTGCCGTTCCTGTGCAGCGAATTCCCCGCCGAACTCACTTCGGGCAAATTCTGCGATGCGGTCTTCACCCGTTTCAGAGCTGACCGCGAACGCCTCCCGCAGGACAAGCTGATCGAATTCGAACGCACTCTGAATCAGCGTCATGATGCCGCCGTGGAAAAAGCGCGCGCCGTGCTGAAGAAAGGCGGATCGAAAGCCGAAGCAGGCAAAATCCTTACGGAAGCTTTCCGCCTGAACTGGGAAGACGTCCGGAAACTTTCCGAAGGGAAATAAACCAGCGAAATCCGGAAAAATAACCGCTTCCATTCTTGCATTCCCGAAGAAAAATGTTATAGTATGGCAAGCATAAAAAAGTCAAACCCGAACAGCAGACGGCACAAGATGAACGCAGGAGATAAGATCGAGCAGCAGCTGGGAATGGAACCGGTCCCCGATGAGGGAGGTTCGTTTGTCCGCATCCATACCGGACCGCGGCAGCCCGGCATGGACTCGCCGACCGCGACCTCGATTCTGTATCTGCTCCGCGGGGCCGAATGTTCCCGGTGGCACCGACTTGCCTGCGATGAACTCTGGAACTATCATGCCGGCTCCTCTGCCCGCCAGCTGCTGCTCTATCCCGACGGCTCCTGGGCCGAACGGACCATCGGTCCGGATGTCCTGCAGGAAGAAATGCCCCAGAGCATCGTGCCCGCGGGCACTTGGCAGAGCACGGTCCTGACCCGGCACACGGCGGATTCCTGGGGACTGTTCGGAACCGTCTGCATACCCGGATTTGAGTATGGACTTTATACCGGCGGCGAGCCGGCTGAACTGATGAAGCAATATCCCGGAGCGGCGGAACGGATGCGCGCGTTCGGGAAAACCATTCCAAGCAACGGAATAAATACGGAAGGATGAAAAAATGACAGTATTGGGGACAGCGCTGACGCCGTCAGCGACCCGGGCGCTCTTTCTGGGCGCGGGTGAACTCGGCAAGGAAGTAATCATCGAAATGCAGCGGTTCGGAGTGGAAGTGAT
>JAZUCR010000146.1:0-2892 GCA_045639225.1 Victivallales bacterium | reverse complement strand
TTCCGAATTTCAATATCTGCATTTCCTTGTACGTTTTTTTCCAGCTGTCAGGCAGCAGTGATAAAATAAAATCCCAATCTGATTCAAATACTTGTGTTTCTTGTTCGTTCATACGTGACATCTCCACTGATTTATTTGGGTTTTCAATGGAAATATAGCACACTTTCTTGATTTGTCAAGTCATTTTGGCTAGCGCTTATAGGACAAAACGGACGGGACGGACGAGACGGACGAGGTCGCGAAACGCCATATCATGACGCGAGAGGCAAAGGGTTGCTGTTGTATGGAATCGCACAATCCGTTTTTTTACAACGTGTCGTTTCTTCCGCGTTTTGTATGTTATCCCCCGTATTGTTTCTGCAACTTTCCTTTTCCGAGAATGGGTTGTTCACTCGTCGGAGGAAAAGGAAAAAGTTGCAGACGCGAAATATTGTGCTACGGTATAAAAGGTTGGATTCGACAGCCAGTCGATGAAAATCGCGGAAGCATCATCTCGATCCGCGTTTTGATCTTTGCAAGATCGTGGACAAGCTGGAGAGATGCTTCCGCTACCGTGCTTTGTCAAAAGACCGTACAGCTATCCAGGCAAAGAGATGCCGAATCTGCAAAATGGGTCATGACAAGCCATTTTTAATCTACACCCAAACATGGAGGAAAGCAAGCATGCAGGAGAAAAAAAAGATGATTTGGGCAGGATTTGATGTCGGAAAAGAAACATTTTCGGCATCCTTGGACCAAGTCACAGAAAATGGGAAAGCAAAGATCACATCGCTGCCGTGCCGTGATTTCAAGCGGACTCCGGAGGGCCTCGCAAAATTTTTTCAGTGGGCTGACGGTATCATCTCCGGAATGGATCTGCATATTGTAATGGAAACGACCGGCTGTTATTCACAGCAACTGACCGACTGGATCAACCTGAACTATCCCGAAGTCAAAGTGACCATTGAGAATGCGCGTAATATTCATGCGTTTATCGAAAGTTTGAATCTGCCGCATAAAACAGACAAACTGGATGCTCAGGCGATTGCGCGGTTTGGAGCGGAACGACAGCCGCATCCGACAAAGCGTCCGTCGAAGACGATCCTGACCATCCGTGAACTTTCCCGAGAGAGAATCGCCCTGATCAAAAACCGTGCCGATCTTCAAAATCGCCGGGATACGATAACATCTTCGGTTGTCCGTAAAATCAATGCACAGACAATAGCGACACTGACCATGCAAATCGAGAAAATCGAGCAGGAAATCAAGGCTTGCATTGTGGAAGATGAGGAAATCCTTACGGAAATACACATCATGACGACTATGCCAGGCGTGAAATTCGTTTCCGCCTACAGTATTCTTGCTGAAATCGGTTCTTTGAAACAGTATTCCATAAAGGAGCTATCAGCCATATCCGGACTCGCACCTCGGATCAGACAATCCGGTTCAAGCGTTCATTCATCTTTCATGAGCAGAAGATCGTCCGGCCGCCTTCGCCAGATCCTTTATCTGGACTCTCTCCCTGGTGTTCCAAAAATCCCGGTGCTTCAGGATTTTCAACAAAGATTGCTTGCAAAAGGTAAGACAAAAATGACCGTCAGATGTGCTTGTATGCGGAAAATGCTGCTGATGCTTCGTTCAATGGTTGTTCACAACAAAGCGTTCGATGAAAAATTTTTGAAAAATCTCTCAATCCGCACTTGACTTATGACACACTATCTTGTCCGTTCGGTCCGTCCGGTCGGTCAACCGCGGCGGACTGCCGATTTCTTTGCCGTCGTTCTTTTTTTCAAAAAAAAACGTTCCCGGCCGGATTCCGGACTTGAATTGTCCGATTCCTGTATTAAAATATCTCCAATAAACCAAATTGGTCCAATCCAGTAAAAAACGGAGGAAAAGAAATGATCAGGATCCATCCAGGCAATAAGATTCTCTTTACCGGAGACAGCATCACCGATTGCGGCAGTTCGCTGAGCGAAGATATCAATTTTCTCGGACACGGCTACCCGATTTTCATCGCTTCCCTGCTCGGCATCAGCCATCCGGAACTGGAACTGACTTTCGTCAATACCGGCGTCAGCGGCAACCGGGTCTCCGGGCTGGCCGAACGGTGGCAGCGCGATGTCCTCAATCATAAGCCGGATATCCTTTCGATCCTGATCGGGATCAACGACACCGCGATGCGTTATCACTCTCCGAATTCGGTCAGTGCTCAGGAGTTCAGCGAGGTTTACCGCGATCTGCTGCGGCGCACCCGCAAGGAATTGCCGGATACCCAGATCGTGCTGATGGAACCGTTCCTGCTGCCGCTGCGGACCGAACTCATCCGCTGGCGCGATGAACTCGATCCCAAGATCCAGGCGGTCCGCGAGCTGGCCAGTGAATTTTCCTGCACGCTGATCCCGCTCGACGGCATTTTCGCCGCCGCGGCCTGCCGCCGTGAAATGTCCTTCTGGACGAAAGACGGCGTGCATCCCACCGCGACGGGACACGCGCTGATCGCGGACAGCTGGATCAAAGCCGCATCCTTCTGCTGATCCGGAAAGGTCCGGGCCGCAATGCTTGATTTTCATACCCACAGCAGTGCGTCCGACGGTTCGGATCCACCGGCCGAGCTGGTCCGTGCCGCTCAGCGGGCCGGATTGTCCGCGATTGCGTTGACCGATCACGACACGATTTCCGGTCTGCCGGAATTCCTGTGTGCAGCGGAAGCTTCCGGTGTGACCGCCGTACCCGGAGTGGAGATCTCCTCGAATTTATACAACAAGGAGATCCATATTCTGGGGCTGTTCGTCGATCCGGTTTCGCCCGGATTGAATGCTTTTCTGGAAGCGGTGCGGAACAAGCGCAATATCCGCAATCAGCAGATGATCGAAAAACTCAATATCATCGGCTATCAGATTACGCTCGAGG
>JAZUCR010000145.1:0-1680 GCA_045639225.1 Victivallales bacterium | reverse complement strand
AAGGAGAAAGAAAAAATGTTCGGATGTCACAACTGCAGCCATCGCCCGCAAAAAGATGAAAATTACGAGGACTCGCCATGTGCGCACTGCCGGACGGCCATGGACCCGGCTCTGCTGTCTGGATACGGCGGGGATCCCGCAGGATACGGGGAACTGAAAACGATGCACCCTGACTGCGGGGAAGACTTTCCCGATGAGCTGCTCGAGGACCATTACTGCCGTGAAGATCTGGCGGAAGCCGTTTCCCAGACGGCAAAGACGATCCTGCGCCTGAAAACCCGCTGTCATTCCGCCTGCCGGATCCTGGAAATGAAAATCGACCGGCCGGAACTTTCGTATTCCCAGCTGGCGGAAATCTTGTCCTGCCGGAAGCAGAATATTCAGTATCATCTGCACAAAATCCTGAACGACTGTCCCGAACTGGGTTTTCTGCTGCCGGCAGCGCGGAAAAAAAATCGCCGCACAGGAGGGAACCAGAGTGATTGGAAGAGGATAACGGGAAGAAAACAGAGGCGCCACCCCGTCCCCGCCGGATATGAAAAATAAAAAATCCGCAGAGAAATTATCGATTTTTTCTTGCAATCATACAACATTCGGAGTAAATTATCGTTTATTGTATTGTATTTTCAGAAATGATGAGGACAATATGGCAGAAAAAAAAGTGATTTTGAGCGGTGACGAGGCATTGGCGGAAGGCGTTTTCGCAGCCGGCGTCAGACTGGGAACGGGTTATCCGGGAACACCTTCGACCGAGATTCTGGAACATCTTTCGGAACTCGGCGGACGTGCCCAATGGGCCCCCAATGAAAAAGTAGCCATGGAAGTAGCGATCGGCGTCGCTTTCGGCGGCGGCCGGGCGATCGTTACCATGAAGCATGTCGGGCTGGACGTGGCGGCGGACCCGCTGTTCACGCTCGCTTATACCGGCGTCGAAGGCGGCATGATTATCGTCTCGGCCGACGATCCCGGCATGGCATCCAGCCAGAATGAACAGGACAACCGTCTGTACGGCGAAGCGGCGCATCTGCCGATTATGGAACCGGCGGACAGTCAGGAAGCCTATGATTTCGCGATCAAGGCTTATGAGATCTCGGAAAAATACCATACGCCGGTGTTGTTCCGCATGACCACACGCGTCTGCCATGCACGCTCGATCGTGAATCTGTGGAAGACTCCGGAAGCCCCGCAGGTGAAACCTTACCGCAAGAATGTCGGCGAACGCGTCATGGTCCCGGCAAACGCGAAAAAGGCGCATGTCCGTCTGATGAACATGCTCGCCGAACTCCAGAAATGGAACGAGACCAGCGATCTGAACGTGATCAGCGGTCCGGAAAAAGCCGATCTGGGCATCATCTGCTCGGGAGCGGCATATCAGCATGTGGCGGAAGCCGCCCCGGATGCACGCATTCTCAAACTGGGCATGACTCTTCCCCTGCCCTGTTCCAAAATCTATCAGTTCACGCAGGGATGCAAACGCACGATAGTCGTCGAAGAGGGTGAAAAATATCTGGCGGAAAAAATCCGTGCCATGGGCATCGATGTCGAAGCCAAGCGTGACATTTTCCTGTATGGCGAACTGAATGTGGCGAAAGTGAAAAAACTGATCGCCGGAGATGAAACGCCGGATGCGCCGCCGAAACCGGGCCGTCCCCCGCAGCTCTGCCCGGGCTGTCCGCACCG
>JAZUCR010000144.1:0-2229 GCA_045639225.1 Victivallales bacterium | reverse complement strand
GCCGGGGATGTTCATGAAGTGCGGCAGACCCGCACCGGTGCCGATGAAGACCGCGTCGAAACCGTCCTTCTCCAGCAGATCGGTGAGTTTCCGGGTGCGGCCGACCAGAAAGTTCGGCACGAAACGGATCCCCATCCGGCGCAGGGTTTCCACCTGGTCTTCGACGATCCGTTTGGGCAGGCGGAATTCCGGGATGCCGTAGAGCATCACGCCGCCGAATTTATGGAATGCTTCGAAGACGGTCACGTCATGTCCGGCGCGGCGCACGTCGGCGGCGCAGGCCAGACTGGCGGGTCCGCTGCCGACCACGGCAACGCGGCGTCCGGTCGGCGGCGGAATCTTCGTTTCGGGACGTTCCGCCGCGGTTTCCCGGTCGGCCACGAAACGTTCGATGCGTCCGATGGCAACCGCCTTCTCGGGATTTTTCCAGAGTTTGCCGACGGTGCAGCGGGCCTGACACTGCTGTTCCTGCGGGCAGACGCGTCCGCAGATCGCCGGCAGCAGGCTCTGCTGACGGATGATTGCCAGCGCACCGGAGAAATCGCCCTTGGCGGCGGCTCCGACGAAATCGCGGATCGGCACTTTGACCGGGCATCCTTCGACGCACGGCTGGTTGGCGCACTGCAGACAGCGGTTGGCTTCGAGCTGAGCCTGCGCGGGGCTGTATCCGAGGGCGACTTCCTTCATATTGTGCCGCCGCACTTCGGGTTCCTGACTGGGCATCGGCTGGGGTTCGATCGCCCGCCGAGCCTTGGGGGAATGGTCTTCCTGCTGCTGCCACGCCTGCAGCTGTGCTTCGGCTTCGGCGTTCAGCTTCTGGGGATCAAGGGAAAGATTCATCGCTGCTGCTCCCGTTCCTTTGCCGCGGCTTCCATGCGGCAGATGTGGTTTTCCATTTTGCTGCGTTCGATCGGACGGTAAGCCTGAAGCCGTTTGAGCATGCTGTCCCAATCTACCAGCCGGCCGTCGAATTCTGGGCCGTCCACGCAGACGAAGCGGGTTTCGTTGCCGATCTTCACGCGGCAGCCGCCGCACATTCCGGTCCCGTCCACCATGATGGTGTTGAGCGATACGAGGATCTCGATATCGGTGAACGGGGCGACCGTGGCGGTGCAGAATTTCATCATGATCGGCGGTCCGATCGCGACTGCCAGATCGGGATGGTCTTCGCGTTCGCAGATTTCCTTGAGCGGTTCGGTGACCAGTGCCTTGCGTCCGGCGGAACCGTCGTCGGTGCAGAGAATGAATTCATCGGCAAAAGCGCGCAGTTCCGGTTCCAGGATCACCAGTTCCTTGGTGCGGGCGCCTACGATCACGGTCACACGGCTGCCGGCATCGTGGAAAGCCTTGGCGATCGGGTGCATCGGGGCGACCCCGATCCCGCCGCCTACGCAGACCACGTGTTTCCGTTTTGTGATATGGGTCGGACGGCCGAGCGGTCCGAGCACGGCGGCCAGTTTGCTGCCTACCGGACGTTCCGCCATCAGCGAAGTGGTCAGTCCGACCCGCTGGAAGACCAGGTCGATGGTTCCCGCCGCGGGATCGGCGTCGGCAATGGTCAGCGGGATGCGTTCGCCGTAATCGGCATCCACCGAAACCAGCACGAACTGGCCGGGCCGGCGTTCCGCTGCCACCGCCGGGGCTTTGATCTTCACTCGGAATACATTTTCCGACAACTGCTGCCGCTGCAGGATAGTATAATCGTCAACGTTCACGGCAATCTCCCTTTTTTTCTTGCCGGCAGCGGTTTTCGACCGGAGCCGGGCTTGTTTTTGTACAAAGAGTTTTACCCTTTAAATATACAGCCGGTTCCGGTTTTTTTCAAATCGTTTTGATGTGCCGGTGTTTTTTTTTGCAGCGCTTTTTCCGGCTCACTCCGGCAGGAAGACCGGTTTGATCACCGGCAGTTCGCCTTTGAGCACCGATCCGAACAGGGACCGGCAGTCGTCGAAGGAACAGAAATGAGTCTGGAACAGCTCCGCGGGAACGGCCCCGGACCGGATCAGTTCGAACGACAGAGGGAAATTGATCGCGGGTTCGGCAAAAGACGGCTTCAGCGTGATCTTATTGAAAATGGCGTGATTGACATCGAACTGGATGAGGTTTTCCCCGGGCTTGAAGCTCAATCCCAGAAAAACGACGGTCCCGCCGTAACGGATGATTTTCAGCCCGTCATCGATGGACCGCGGCGGCGAGGTGACGATGACGCGGTCGACGCCGCCGGGACAT
>JAZUCR010000143.1:0-6097 GCA_045639225.1 Victivallales bacterium | reverse complement strand
CATCATCTGATCGATATTGTGGAAATGACGGAAAAATACGATGTTTTCCGGTTCGTCGGCGAAGCGGAAAAATGTCTGATCGAGATCCGTTCGGGCGGACATCTGCCCATCGTGGCCGGCGGCAGCGGTCTTTATCTGCGTGCGCTGATCTACGGTCTGGATCCCATGCCTTCCGATCCCGCTCTGCGGATGGAAATCGACCGGCAGTTCGACAACGATGAGCATTTTCCGGAACTCTGTGCCATGATGGAAAAAGCCGATCCTGAGGACCTCGCCAGATTCGCCGCCAATCGGCGGAAACTCCTCCGTGCCTGGGAAGTGTTTCAGCTGAGCGGACAGCCGATGGTCCGGCTTCAGGAACGGTGGAAAAATACCCCGCCGCGCCATGATGCCCGCTCTTTTGTCCTGGTCTGGGATCCCGCCATCCTGAAGCAGAGGATCAAAGAACGTTGTCAGGCGATGCTTAAAGCGGGATGGATCGAAGAGGCGGAACATTTCCTGCATGCGGGTCTGAACCAGGCTCCAACGGCCTGGCAGGTGCTCGGATACCGCGAAATCGCCGCTTATCTGGCCGGAACGATCAGCCGCGGCGATCTGCCGGAACGGATCGCCACTGCCACCTGGCAGTTCGCCCGCCGTCAGAACACCTGGTTCCGCACCCAGCATCCCGAAGCGATCCGCATTCCCATGCCGTCCCCCGCCGCCGAAATCATTATCCGCAAGATCACGGAAAAATGAAACGCAGGTCTTCCCGTCGGAAGGAAAAACCTGCGTTCGGATCGTCTGACTTGAAAACCGCTCAGAAGTCGATGGTCAATCCGTCATAACACACTTGTATGCCGTGCGGATTGAAACGCGCCTCCAGTTCGGCGTGAGTGGCACGTCCGTTATGGGAAAATGGTTGATGAAGTATTGGGTGGATGCGGAGACAGAGCCGATTTTTTCCAGCCGTTCCTTGGTCATGGTTACCCATTTCCCGCTCATGTGCCCGCGTTCGGTGTCCAGCAAACCGCCGGTGCAGTCGGTGATGACCAGATCGAATTTGAATTTTTTCTCTTCCAGGAACTGCCAGGTGTCTTCGCGGAAATAACCCGTGTCATTGGCAACCATCGCCCAGGAAGATCCGACACGGAACACAAAGAACTGCGGGTATTCCCCCGGAATGCCGATCATATGGTCCGCATTCAACGGATAAAATTCCATGTCTTCCTCTTCCAGCAGGACCGGCTTGAAAGCCTCCAGGATCACCGGATTGAGTCGGAATTTCTTCCAGTCCCCGTTGAAAGTGCGCTTGTTCCAGAAAAATTTATAAAGCTGACGGATAACGCCCTCGTTGCCGTAAATATTCAGGATATTGTCCTCATCGACCACGGAAAAACCGGGCATCCGGTAATGAAGCAGATCGATCACCCAGTGATCTTCATGATTATGCGTGATGAAAAGATGTTTCAGATTTTCGGAATGCAGCTGGTATTTGTATTCCTGGGCCATGGAATCGGGACCGAAGTCGATGCGGACATGGTCATTGATTTTGTAGGCGGCGCGCAGACGCATGTCCTTGCCGCCGTTTTTCCAGGCTTCACGACAGACGCGGCAGTTGCAGAAAATCGCCGGAATGGCTTCGGCTGCCGCACTCCCCAAAATTTGAATCTGTGCCATAAATAAACTCCAGTTGAATGAAAAATGATATCAGTTGCGGAAAGCGTTGCCGTAGGGATTATATTCCCACTCGGCAGGCTCGTTGAATGGTCTGGGATTGACTCCTGCACGTTCATAATCGGTACAGGCGGCAAGCAGGATCAGAAGAAGAAAACAGCCCAGGAGCAAAAATAGAATCTGCGGAATTTTGGCTGTCATAAAACGGAATGGATCAGAACATCCCGTAACACTTCATCTCCAGGACCTGCATAACCAGAATCGCCGCCAGAGAAAGAAATGTCAGAATGGATGTGACGGTAAAAATCGGTGATGAGAACATCGTTCATCTCCTTATTTCTTGGCTGCATTCGAGTTGGCGGAAAGAGCCTTTGCCATATCTTCATCCGTAAAGAAAACGCTGTCGCCTTCCTGAAGCAGTTCAGATTTCCCGTTGAGCAGAGTGCAGATGGAAGAATTATCAGCAACTTTGGTAACAATGACTTTTCCGAGAAGAACCTCGTTCGGTGAATTCGGATTGCGGACCACCGTCATCGTTTTTCCAACCTGCAGCGGGAAAGCAACCCGGTTCTTCTTGGTTCCGTAATTCTGAATAAAAGAATAATTCTTCCCGATATTGATCGTAATAAATCCATATTCCTGATCGATATACTCGACAACGCCCTGGACGTATTTATAGCACTCAGGATCTTTGGAGGTAAGCAGCTTTTCCGGAATTACCAAACTGCCGTCCTTGCTGAGGATATTATTCAGCCGCCTGATTTCTTTGTCTCCGGCAAGTTTCTGCTGGTTCATGCTTTGAAAGGCCTTCCGCTGACTGGCCAGCTGAGCGGTCAGCTGCTTGGTTTTCCGCTGTTCAGCAGCCAGCAGACTCTTGGTCTTATTGAACTCAGCAGTTTTCTTTTTGACGGCAGAAACTGTTTTATTAAGTTCGGCGCGATAGGCAGGACCATTCACATTCGGAGCCGTGACTCCGGCCGCTCTGGCGATCTGTCCCAGAGAAGATGCATACGTATTTCTCCGGTCAAGAACATCCTGAATCTTCATATTGCCGCTGTTGATTACGGTGCGGTATTTTTTGGGATCGTTCAGATCATTTGCGGAAACGGAAGCCCCGAACTTGCTGAATGTATTGGCATATTCCTGGGAAACCGCATCACGCCCGTTACGGAAATCCTGAACTCCTTTCAGGAAGATGCGTTCCTGATCCTTATAAGCTGTCACACTCTTGAGATTCTTGGAATCAACTCCGGTAATAGACAATTTCGAAGCTGCATCCTGCATGGATTTGGACAGGTCATTACGCTGGACGATCACCTTGGAAATATTCTCTTTCAATTTCGGCAGAACCTTACCCAGTTCTTCGGAATTGGTATGTTTCAGTTTGGCATCCGGCAGATCTTTCTCTGCGGAAGTTCCCGATGCACCGCCGTCATCCAGCGTTTTGGCCGCCGTGGTAATGGCCGACGCCATCTGTGCCCATCCGTTCACCAGTTTTTCACGCTTGCTGAATAGCAGATAAGAAAACACCACCGCTGCTATCGTAGCCAGCAGGATCAGAATATTAATGACCCGATTCAAAATAACCATTGTAAATCTCCTGTCTGATATCTATTCATAATTTGTTGATTACAGTACATGATTTTTTCCGGTTTTCAAATAAAAAAATGCCGGATTCTGAAAAAAATCAGTTTTTTTTTGCAAAAAAACCGTCATTCGCCTGTTTTGCATCGTTCAATCAGCAAAAATCTCGATGCTCCCAATTCCCGAATCGTCTTCAAATGCCAGTTTTCCGGAAATACTTTCAGCGGGCTCCGGTAGTCCGGCAGCTCCCACAGCAGCAAAGCATTCCCGCCCCATTCACTGAATTCCGGATTTCGCAAAATCCCGTCCAGCAGATCGGCCGATTCCGCATAAGGCGGATCCGCAAAAATAAAATCCGGCGCCGGTGCACCTGCCGTCACTTTGCGCAGACAGTCCGGCAGCGTGCCCGGCATGATTTGAAATACCGTTCCCGGACAGCTGTTCTGAGCATGTTTCACGTTTTCCCGGACCGAGGCCAAAGCAGCCGGTGCTTTTTCCACCAGCAGAACATGCGATGCGCCCCGGCTCGCCGCTTCGATCCCGACCGCTCCGCTTCCGGCAAACAGATCACAGAAATGCTTTCCGGTCAGATCGCCCAGCATATCGAACAACGCCCGGCGGGACCGTACGGACGTCGGCCGAACTTCCCGGCCTGCCGGAACTTTGAGACTCATTCCTTTGGCCAAACCGCCCAGTATTTCCATCGTCGGCTTCCCGTCGCTTTATTCCCACTCGATCGTTCCCGGCGGCTTCGAGGTGACATCATACACCATGCGGTTGACGCCGTTCACCTCGTTGACGATCCGGCTCGAGATCCGGCCCAGCAGATCGTAGGGCAATTCCACCCAGTCCGCGGTCATGCCGTCGCGGCTTTCCACCGCCCGCAGGGCGATCACGCTGTCATACGTGCGTTCATCTCCCATGACGCCGACCGTTTTCACCGGAATGAATACCGCAAAAGTCTGCCAGATCTTATAGTAGAGTCCGGCCTTCTTCATCTCATCGACAATGATCTCATCCGCATTGCGCAGAATTTCCAGATCATGCGCATTGACCGGTCCGACGATACGCACCGCCAGACCCGGTCCCGGGAACGGCTGACGCATCACCATCTCTTCCGGCAGCCCCAGCTTGCGGCCGACTTCGCGCACCTCATCCTTGAACAGACGGCTCAGCGGTTCCAAAAGCTTCAGATTCATTTTGGCCGGCAGACCGCCCACATTGTGATGGCTCTTGATCACCGCACTGGGATTACCGTCGATCGAAACACTTTCGATCACATCCGGATACGTGGTCCCCTGCGCCAGAAATTTGACGTCTTTGATTTCGGATGCCGCCTCGTCGAACACTTCGATGAATTCGTGTCCGATGATCTTGCGTTTCTTTTCCGGTTCCCGCACATCCGCCAGTTTGGACAGGAAACGGTCGGTCGCATCAACATATTTGAGCGGGATCTTGAACACGCCGCCGAACAGTTCGCGGACCCGTTCCGCCTCGCCTTTGCGCAGCAGTCCGTTGTTCACGAAAATACAGGTGAGCTTGTCGCCGATCGCCTTGTGGATCAATGCCGCCGCCACCGAGGAATCCACACCGCCGCTGAGGCCGAGGATGACTTTCTCCCCCTGCGTCTTTTCCCGGATTTCCCGGACCGCCGTTTCGATGAACGACGCCATGTTCCAGTTGCCCGAGCAGCCGCAGATCTTCAGACAGAAATTCGACAGGATCACCTGTCCTTTGACCGTATGCACCACTTCCGGATGGAATTGGATGCCGTAGATCGATTTTTCAACATTCTGGACTCCGGCGTATTCAGTATTCGCAGTGGAAGCAAATGCGGTGAAACCTTCCGGAATTCTCGTGACCTTGTCGCCGTGCGACATCCAGACCTGGCTTTTCGCGGGCACCCCCTCGAAAAGCAGGGACGGCGCAATCGTCTGCACTTCCGCTTTCCCGTATTCGCGCGCCTTGCCGCGGGCGACTTCGCCGCCCAGCGTCTGCACGGTCAGCTGCATGCCGTAGCAGATCCCCAGGATCGGCAGTCCCAGATCGAAGATCGCCGGATCGCATTTCGGGGCATTGTCCTGATATACGCTGGCCGGACCGCCGCTCAGAATGATCCCCGCCGGCGCTTCCTTGCGGATCTCCTCCGCTGTGGTGCGGAAGGAAACGATCCGGCTGTAAACATTGCATTCCCGGATCCGCCGAGCGATCAGCTGACTGTATTGAGAACCGAAATCCAGCACCAGTATTGTATCTGTTCTGCTCATTTTTCCGTTCCGTTTTTATTCGAGAGTTTTGAGCGCGTCTTCCACTCGTTTGAGTTTTTCCTGCATTTCGGCCAGCTGGGCTTTGGTGTTTTCGACCAGCTGCGGCGGCGCTTTCGCCAGGAATCCGGGATTTTTGAGTTTCCCTTCCAATCCCTTCATCCAGCCCTGCAGTTCTTTCTGCTGCTTGTGCAGCTTGGCTTTTTCCGCCTCCAGATCCACCACGCCCTTCAGCGGCAGATAGATCAGACCGGCGTTCACCAGCAGCGAGGGAGCCGCGGAACCGTCGTCCGAATGGTATTCTTCCAGCGACACCGTAACCTTTTCCGCATTCAGCATCCGCTGCAGTCCCGGCATTTCCTGATTCAGGAAGTCAGCCATCTCCTGCGTATTCGCTTTGACATGATAATTGAGCTTGCGCGCCGGCGGGATATCATACGAAACCCGCAGATTGCGGCCTGCACGGATCAGCTGGAACTTGTCTTCCACCTGGTCCAGAATGTCATCGGCGTCATCCATCAGCTTAGCCAATCCCAGCGCTTCGAAGGTTTCCGGGAAGTGCGCATACATGATGCTTTCGCCGTCTGCGATGA
>JAZUCR010000142.1:0-3556 GCA_045639225.1 Victivallales bacterium | reverse complement strand
CCGCGGCAGGGATTTTGCCAGCTGAGTCAGTTCCTTGAACACCTGCAACCCCTTCTGCAGTCCCACCAGCCCCGGGTGGTTCGGCAGCAAGACCAGATCGATGGCGGAATCAGCCAGCAGCACACGGAATTCCTCCTCGTGACAGACCAGATGACTCCGGATCGGCCGGTTCGAGTGTTCCCGGTTGTATTCCTCTACGATCGGCTGCCAGCAGAATGCCACATCCTGCTGAAAAACGATCGTGCATTCCCGTTTCTGATACAGGAAATCATACCAGGAGAAATTTCTGCCCGAACGGGAAAAATCCAGAGTCAGCCGGCTCTTGCCGCGAGGAACCCGTTTGAAATGGTAATGTTCCGCCAGACGGTTCAGCGCTTCGGTCGCCGCCGCCTGTCCGCAGCGGAACGAAGTTCTGATCTCCCGGACGGAAGGAAATTTCTCGGTCAGCCGCGGCAGATCATACTGGCTCAGCAGACAGCGGTAGATCTCCTCCTGCCGCTGGATCCGGCGGTTCGGTTTCGGGGCTTTTTCTTTCATCCAGCCGGATCCGTCACTCGAATTTCACATCCAGTTTCTTCATGTAATCCACGGCCTGTTTCATGGACCAGCGCTTGAAATCCCACAGGATCACCGTGAACGGCTGGTTTTTCCGGCAGTAGAGATAGGCCTGGCATGCATAACCGGAGCGGATCACACTGCCGGGCAGGACATCTTTCGGATTGTAAAGGAACGCGCAGCAGCCGTCGCCCTGGTTCTTTTCCCGGTCATAATAGGAATCCGCGAACACCACCCAGCAGTCCTGCGGGGTCAGTTTCTTGGCATTGCCTTCGACCTCGCCGACGTTGGTGATCATTTTGCGCGCACGCAGTTTCGCGTCACCGTAGTGTCCCGGATAGGAAATCAGATTCACCATATAACGCTCTTCCGACGTCGGCGTGAAGGTCATCAGCAGTTTGTCGTCGTTGTCCGGCAGTTCCAGCCGGATCTTACCGTTCAGCACCCCGCCGGAAAATTCGAATTCGGCCCAGCCGGATTCCTCGGTACCTTTGACTTCCTTCAGGGTGAAATTCCCATTATTCAGGAGATTTTTCCCGGACGAAATCTTGAAGAACCCGCCAGCATACCAGTCGTAAATCGAGGGACGCAGCATCCCGATCTGAACTTTCGTCACCACACCGTCTTTCTGCACTCCGTACAGGTGAAATGCATAAGTCACCTTGGAATTGGAAAGCGTAAGCAGGGCGTTGTATTTGTCCGCACCGACTTTGTAGGCCTTGTCGCCCCAGATGCGGACCGGCTGGGCTAAATACGCCTTGCGCGCCGCTTCATCTTCTTTCAGCTCCAGGTATTCCGCCTTCACCGCCGCCGAAACACAGCCGGCAGCCGCCGTCAGCACCATCAGGGCCATCCATTTGATTTTCATGATTTTTCCTCCTTTTTGAAAAAATATCGATTGGTTTGAAAAGGTCTGTTTTCTTTTATTCCATCTTCATCAATGTCTGCACCACCTTCGCGGCATAATCCAGTTTCGCATCCAGAATCTCCGGATAGACAGGCGAATTCTCGCCGGACGCCTCCAGATTGAAAATGCCCGGATAACCGATCGATTTCAGCTTCGGCATGAATCTCCGCCAGTCGATCGTGCCGCGACCGAGCGGCAGCATATGATAATCGGTCACTCCGGTGTTGTCCGAAATATGCAGTGCGATCAGATAAGGGGCCGCCGTCTCCAGAAATTCGATCTGGTCCCCGCCGGAGCAATGCAGATGACCGGTGTCCAGACAGATCCCCAGTTCCGGCGGTTTCCCGGCCAATTCGATCAGGCTGACCAGATTCTTCGCCCGCAGTTCGGCGAAAAACAGATTTTCCAGTGCCAGACGCGTTGGAGACCCCCGCAGGAAAGCGGAGAGCTGCGTCAGATACCAGACGGCGTGTTCTTCCCGTTCGGGATCGAGTCCGGTCCCCGGCCGGTCAGCGTCGGCAGTCGGCTGGTCAATACCGCTGCACTGACTGACATGGACCACCGCGGCAGGGATCTCCAGAAACATGGCCAGTTCGAGCTGACGTTTCAGAAAATCCAGCTGCTCACCCGATTCATTCGGCGGGAGCGTCAGATCGGACTCCAAGGCCAGATGCGTCTGCAGCAGGGGCAGTCCCAGACCGTCGGCAAGTTCGCGCCAGCGCCTGGCCTGTTCCTGCGGCCGGGCGGAATCCAGCAGTTCCAGCAAATGTTCCGCGGAAAGGTCCGCGCTGTCGAACCCCGCTTTCCGCAGCGACCTGACGATGGACTCGAACGGTCGGCCGTACAGAAAAGAGGTCCACATGGAAATTCTCATCGCCCGCAAATCCTTATTTTATTCATCTGACAATAACATTCATTTCGATCCGTTACGGAAACTCTTCGTCCGCGTCATCCGGTCGGCAGTCCGGATCACTTCGATCTTCCATTCGCCGGAGGGCTCCAATCCCGGATCGATCTCCACCGGAACGCCGGATGTCACGGTGCGGGAAAGTTTCCGCAGTTCACGTCCGTTGCGGCTGACCCGGATCCGGAACATGGTGCCGGCAGGATCGCTTCCGCAGTCGACCAGCATCATGCGTCCCTTCGGCCGGATTGCGGCAGACATTTCCGTCAGCGGCTCCTGGAACAGTGCGAACATCCGCACGCCCTGCGCTTCGATGGTGCCGTCGATCCGGTCCAGTTTTCCCAGAGACTTGCCGGTGGGCGGTTCATACACCTGGTATGTGCCGTTCAGGCGGAGCGAATAACGTCCGTCCGCATTGTTTTTCCGGCGGGACAGGAACAGATAGCGGATTCCGTCATATTCAAATTCGGCGAAATTCGATCCGGCAGGGAGATCGTGCGCACGGGAAAGATCGACCCCGGCAGACCGGAACAGTTCCCGCATGCCGCGGATCATCGGTCCGGTCACCTCTCTGGCAGTGCTGCCCGTGGTGGCGGAGGCCGCGGCAAAATAATCCGGCAGCAGGAAATTCAGATACAGAGCTTTTCCTTTTCCATAAGGATGAAGGACCGCCGCCGGAGCCACGGCGCGCGAGGTCGTTTTCAGCCGGATACCGCCGAGACGGGTCCCTTTGATTTCCACGCGCAGAGAAGCGAGCGATTTTGCCGAAGAGTCGAGAACCAGCGCTTCACCGGGGACGATCCCGTTGACCGTTTTCCCGTTGACCTGGAGGATGCCGCTGCCGGGTTTTTCCGCAGGCTTGAGCGTAACACCGAAAACTTCATTCAGCGGATTTTTCGGCCGGAAGACGCCGAACTGATCCCGCAGTCCGGGCGCATAGTCGGCGATCAGCAGTCCGCCGTCGCGGACATAAGCCTTCAGCGCTTCGACCTGGCTGTCCGACAGCAGCTGCGCCAGCGGAAGGATCAGCACCGGATACTGCTTCGGAGTCAATCCGGACAACTGTTCCGGAGTGACCACATCCGGCGAATCCAATCCCATGTCGCGAATCAGCTGAGACCAGGAATCGACGGCTCCCCGATAGCGGTCGGCATTGACCGGCGACGGATAGACCGAAGCCCCTGCCGCAA
>JAZUCR010000141.1:0-4531 GCA_045639225.1 Victivallales bacterium | reverse complement strand
GCGGACTCGATGAAGCAGGCAACATTTCCGAGGTCTCCCAATACGAAGTAACCAACATTAACAAGACGGCTCCGGATGCCCCGACGGTCTCCGCCAGCACCACTGCTCCGACCAATCGGGACGTTACGCTCACCGCGGTTTACAGCAGCAGCACTGTGACCAAACAGTATTCCACTGACGGCACCGAGTGGCAAACCTATCCGGAATCCGGCGTCGTCGTCAGTGCAAACGGCACCGTCTATTTCCGCGGACTCGATGAAGCGGGCAAAGCTTCGTCCGTTACCACGTTTGAAGTGACCAACATCGACAAGACCGCTCCGGATTTACCGACGGTCACGGCCGATATAACGCAGGAAACGGATCAGGACGTTACCCTGACTGCGGTTTTCAGTGCGGATACGGCAACGAAACAATATTCGTTCGATCAAACGAACTGGGAAACCTATCCCGACAGCGGCGTGGTCGTCAGTGAAAACTGCACCGTCTATTTCCGCGGGATTGATGAAGCAGGCAACGTTTCCGGCATCCGGAGTTATACGGTCACCAACATTATCAGCGTCGACAAGAACGCTCCGGTCAAGGTTTACAGTTCGGGCGTTCTGACTCAGACCGACCGGCTTATCGCCGAAACGACGCTGGAAGCGGGTCATGTCAACAGCATGTTTGTTTCCAGAGGCGGAGAAGCCCGGAACACGACGGTCAATTCTGCCGGCATGATGTATATATCCAATGGCGGTCTGGGCTTCGGCACGGAGATCAACTCCAAGGGTATTCTTTATGTCTCCAACGGAGGCACCGCCAGACAGACCACGGTGAACAACGCCGGCAGGATGAGCGTTTCCAGCGGCGGTACTGCGCTCGAAACGACGCTTCATTCCTCGGGTCTGATGTATGTCCAGCCGGGTGGTTCAGCGTCCGGAGTCACGGTGGAATCCGCCGGCGGGCTCTATGCCAGCGGAGGCAAGGTGCTCAATGCCGAAATCAATGCCGCGGGCCGGATGTATGTCACCTCCGGAGGAACCGGTTACGGCACCGTGGTAAACAGCAAGGGGTACCTGTTCGTCTCCAACGGCGGATATCTCGAAGGCGGAACAGTCGACACCAATGCCAGACTGCAGATCGGCAGCGGCGGAACAGCGTTCAATCTCAGAAACTCCGGCGGGGAAATTCAGGTTCAGAATCACGGTCTCATCAGTTCGGCGGAAGTGATCGACGGCGCCCTCCGGATCTCCGCTGCCAGTGCCGCAGACCTGACGATGGAGAACGGCAGACTGTACATCAGCAGCGGCGGCATTGCGGACGGAATTTCGACCACGTCCGCCGCGCGGCTGTATGTCAGCAGCGGCGGCAAGCTCACCGGCAGCATGAGCTTTGCCAGAGAAACAGCGATTCAGGTCCAGTCCGGCGGCATCATCGATTTCGATATCGCCGCCGCGGCGCCCGATACCGCCGTCCCGGTCGATTCGCTGACCGTGTTCGGAGGGGTTCCGACTTATACCATCACGGTTTCCGAAAATCAGACTTTCGGTCTCTATACGCTGGTATCCCATGCCGCCGGATTCAGCGGTTCCATGACGATCGGCACCGAAACCGCTTCTTTCGGAACTCTCACCCCAGGCGGAACATCCTGCGTCTCCGGCGACACCGTTTACTCGCTCGCATTCGACACCACCAAACTGGTCCTCTCCATCAAATCGACCCAGGATGCCGATATGAGTATTTCCGTAAGTGCGGATCCGACTGCACTGACCAATCAGAATGTGACCGTGACCGCAGTATTCGGTAAGGATATCGCCGTCCGCGAATATTCGCTGGACAACGCGACCTGGCAGAGCTACACTGCCGGTGTGGTCATGACGGAAAACGGCATCGTGTATTTCCGCGGGTTCGATTCGGCAATGAATCCTTCCGAGGTCGTGGACTATGAAGTGACCAACATCGACAAGATCCCGCCGGCCAAGCCGGTCGCCTCAGCCGATGTAACCGAGCCGACCGATCAGGCGGTAACGGTGACTGCAATATTCGATGACGATTCGGTCCTCGACGAGTATTCCCTGGACAGTGTGGACTGGAATATTTATTCGGGTGGAATCGTCTTCACGGTCAACGGATCGGTATTTTTCCGTTCTTCCGATGCGGCCGGAAACGTGTCCGACATCACCGAATTTACGGTTTCCAATATTATCCCTGTGACCCCGGACCGGGTTGCCGGCGACTTGAACGCGGACGGACGCGCGGATATCGTGATGACGGTAGCCCAGGACGGCCATCCGTCGGACGGCTCGACCGGCGCGTGGCTGATCCAGAACGATCAGACCGCGGCGTGGGGCGATTTGAGTCAGCGCGAATCCGGCTGGGAAATCTTCGGAACCGGCAGAACCGTGACAGACAAGAATACTGACGATGTATATCTCAAGAGCACGGACAACGTGATCGGCGCCTGGACAACCGACGGCGACGGCAAAGTCAGCGGCTGGGAAACCATCGGCGAATTCAGCAGCGATACGGAGATCGTCGGTCTCGGCGATTTCAACGGCAACGGCCAGACCGATCTGCTCCTGCGCAACACCAATGGAGCGGTCGGATGTTTCTTCACCGGCGGTGAAACCACCGGATGGAATTATTTCCAGAGTCTCGGCGACGAATGGAAACTTTCCGCCATCGGCGACCTCAACGGCGACGGCCGCGACGATGTGGTCCTGAAACACGATGCCGGATTTGCGGGCAGCTGGCTGACCCAGGCGGACGGCACCATGGCATGGGCCGATCTCGACACCCTGCCGGAAGGTTTCGAAATCGTCGGCGCGGGAGATTTCAACGCTGACGGCACCGATGATGTGCTGCTGAAGAACGGCAGTTATTATGGTGCTTGGCTGGTGAACAACGGCAATGCCGCCGGATGGATGGGGCTCGGCGATCTGGGCGATGTCACCGTGGAACAGATCGCGGACTCCAACGGCGACGGCACGGACGATCTCCGGATCCGGACATCCGCGGGCGATCTCGGCGCGCAGCTGGTCATGGGCGAAGACGATCTCGTCTGGAAATATTACGGCTCGGTCGGAACCGAATGGAAAACCGCGCCGGCCGCGCTCGCCTGACCGACCCGACATCATCGGGAACAATCAGTAATCAGTGTGCGCCCCATGAGTCTCACGGGGTGCATGCAATTTTGCTCCGAATCCGCCAAAAATGATACACGGGAACAGAAAAATTCAACTTTTTTTCTTTCGGGACTTGACAGAGAGGGAAAGAGACGTTACCTTTAAAGGATATAGAAAACATCAAAACCAAAACACAGATGTGAAGAGAATATGAATAAACTGGTCATTGTGGAATCACCGGCGAAAGCACGTACCATCGGGAAAATGCTTGGCAGTCAATATGCGATCAAGGCATCGATGGGTCATGTGCGGGATCTGCCGACCCGGACATTCGGCGTGGATATCGAACACGATTTCATGCCGCAATACGAAGAAACGAAAGAACGGTCGAAGAATCTGGCCGAACTGAAATCGGCGGCTAAAAAAGCGACCGATATCTATCTGGCGCCCGACCCTGACCGCGAAGGGGAAGCGATCGCCTGGCATCTGCAGGAAATTCTTTCCAAATGCAACAAAAAAGCCGCGTTTCACCGGGTCACCTTCCATGAGATCACCCGTTCGGCCATCTCCAAGGCGTTTCAGTCGCCGACGACCCTGGATGTCGACAAAGTGGATGCGCAGCAGGCGCGGCGGGTGCTGGACCGGATCGTGGGTTATATGGTCAGTCCGCTGCTGTGGGGACGGATCGAAAAAGGAGTCAGTGCGGGCCGGGTGCAGTCGGTGGCGCTGAGACTGGTCTGCGAACGGGAACGGCTCATTCAGAATTTCCAGCCGGAAGAATACTGGAACTTTCTGGCGAAATTCCAGGCGCTGCCGGGGATCTTCCACGGCAAGCTGTTCAAGATCAACGGCGAAAAAGCCGCAGTGCCGGATCAGGCGACCGCCAGGGCTTTGGAAGCGGCGGTCAAAGCGGCGGCCAACTGGAAAGTCAGTGCTCTGGAAAGTCTGCCGCGTCAGCGTCATGCGGCTCCTCCGTTCATCACCAGTACGCTGCAGCAGGCGGCCAGCTCTTCGCTCGGTTTTTCCGCCAGCGCCACCATGCGGATCGCCCAGCAGCTGTATGAAGGCGTCGATGTCGGCACCGGCGGTCCCGTCGGTCTGATCACCTATATGAGAACGGACTCCGTGACGGTTTCGCAGGAAGCCCAGAACGCCGCGAGGCAGTTCATCGGTCAGAATTTCGGACCGGAATATGTCCCCGCCAAAATCCCGTTCTACCGTTCGAAAGCCTCGGCCCAGGGTGCACATGAAGCGATCCGGCCGACCGATGTCAATCTCACGCCCGATCAGGTGAAACCCTATCTGGACGACCGCAGTCTGAAGCTTTACACGCTGATCTGGCGCCGGTTCATCGCCAGCCAGACCGCCTCCGCCGAAGAATTGCGGACCACCGTCGATGTGTCCGGCCAGGGCGGCGACGGACGGAT
>JAZUCR010000140.1:0-3563 GCA_045639225.1 Victivallales bacterium | reverse complement strand
ACCCACTGGCATCTGACAGGCTATCCATGCGGGATTTTCAACGAGTTCTACGAAGAAAAGTTCGGCGAAACCATAGCCGATGTCCGTTGCTACAACGGGGAAAGCGTTCTTCTGCTTTCCTGCGGCAACCGGCGGAACTTTACCATCGGAAGCGAAGTCTCGCTGACCGTTTCCATGTCCCATTACGGGGCCGTGGCGGTGAAGAACGGAACAATGAGGTGGACACTGCTCGATGCTGACGGCCAGACGGTCACATTCGGCAAGTCGGATGTGCCGTCTGTTGAATGCGGCACGGTCGCATCTCTCGGGGAGATGCAGTTCCAGTTCCCCGAAACCGGGATTTCCGCCGCATATGTGCTGAAGGTAGAACTCGTCTATGACAGATATACGGTAGCCAACCAGTGGAAACTGTGGGCCTTTCCGAAAACAGAGAAAGTGGATTCGGGCAAATGCCGGATCGTAAGCAGTCTGGACAGCGGAACGATAGATTTCATGGCCGCAGGCGGGGCAGTTCTGCTTACGGGAGGCTTCCCGTGCACCACGTTTCTCGAACGTTTCGGAACACACTGTTCCGGGCGGGTGCTGGGGCATTCCGGGGCAATTTCGCACGCCCATCCGGTGTGGGAGAAATTCACGCATGACGGTTTTGCCGACTGGCAGTTTTTCCCGCTGATGACCCGGGACAGCATATCATTGGTGCAGGACGGGGAAATGCCGGAATACACTCCGCTGCTGGAGCTGATCCCATCCTTCAAGATGGTATATCGCAAATCCCTGCTTTCCGAGTATGAAGTGGGCATGGGCCGCCTGATGTGCTGCGGGCTGCACCTGGACGCCGACGATCCGGCTGCCGCCTATCTGAAACAGGTTCTGGTCTCCTATCTAAACGGCTGCGGTCATGTTTCCGCGCCGAAATGGGATCCGGATGCGTTGAAAGCGCGATGCGGAAAAACTTTCCCCCCATTCCGTCAGGGAAATGAGGTGGATGCCGGCGACCGGCCCCTCTGAAAACGACCGGAAATAATGTTTTTTACCGATCCCAGGTAAATTTTTCCATGTAAAAAATCTTCATTTTTTTGTTTTCAACGCTTGCAATATAGTAAACATGATGTATAGTAAATATTGTTTACTAAATATTTCCATCCGCAAGATGGAAAAGTCGTGAGGTCCGGCAGTCCGGTCAAGAGAAAGGAGGTTACTGACTGCATGCCGGAAAGAAGAAGCGTATCCGGTGACCGTATCACGGTTTGTTTCGTGAATGCAAAAACGTTAAAACGAGGGTCCAGTCCCTTGACTTTTACATAACAGGAGGAAAAAACTGCCCCATGATTCCACCAGTGCTTCCGATAGACCTTGACTATTATTACATAACAGAAGGAAAGAAGAAAATGACTTGTGAACAGACTGAAAAACTGGCAATTGACGGCGGAACAGCGGTGAACACGGAACCATTTCCGCTGTGGCCGGTGTATTCCGAGAAGACGTATCAGATGCTGGCGGAACCCCTGCGGACCGCGAAGCTGAATTACTGGAGCGGCCCTTTCGGAAAAAAGTTTGAAAAGGAACTTGCCGAATGGCATCAGGCAAAATACTGCGTGACCACGGTCAACGAGTATGGTGCATTCCACATGGCGCTGGCGGCTTTGGGAGTGGTTCCGGGCGATGAAGTGATCTGTCCCTCCTATATTTATTTCCCGCCGATTTATGCGATTCTGCAGCTGGGTGCATTGCCGATTTTTACCGATGTAGACTATTCGCACACGATCGATCCCAAACTTATTGAAGAGAAAATCACGGACAAGACCAAGGTGATCGTGGTCGGTCACATGTATGGTATCGTGGGTGATATGGGTCCGATCATGACCATTGCCAGGAAGCACGGATTGAAGGTCCTCGAAGACTGCACCGAATGCTTCGGCGGACTTTACGATGGGAAAAAGGCCGGAACGGTCGGCGATGTCGGCTGCTTCAACCTCTGCCACACCAAGCACCTCACGACCGGCGGCGAAGGCGGTGCGATCATCACCAACGACAAGGACATCTTCGAGACCTGCTTCTCTTTGCGTGACTACGGCTTCGACACCAGCAACGGCCTGGATATGATCCAGGAAGAACAGCGCCGGCTTTACGTCCACAACCGCATCGGCTGCAACTACCGCATGACGGAAATCCAGTCGCTGATTGGTTCCTGCGAACTGGAACGGATGGATTCCTGGAACCTGCCGCTACGCAGAAGAAACGGAGAATATCTGATCAAAGCCCTGAAAGACCATCCGCTGGTTCTGCATTGCCCGTTTGACAGCAAAGAACGTCAAAACTCCTTCTGGTGGGCTCCGTTTGTTCTGGACATTGAAAAGATGAAGGTTCCCATGAAGCAGTTCCTCGCGGCGATGGGAGCCGAGGGTGTGCCGGTTTACGGTCCCCTGTGGCCGGAATTGTACAAGGAAGATACCTTGCGGCAGAAAAACGGCATCGGTCCGGACAACTATCCCTTCAATACACCGGCGGCAGCAAAGATCGACTATAAGAAGATCGTATGCCCGGTTGCCAAATGGCTGGCGGAGCGGACCATCTCGTTCTTCGCCCATCCGAACTATGAGATCCGTCATCTGGAAAAATACGTGGCAGCCTTCAACAAGGTCGCCGACGCCTACATGAAATAAGTCTGAAAACAACACCGCAGTCCGAAGACTGCAATAAAAAAAGGATTTGACATCATGAGCAAACCAACCTTCACCGAAGAAGAAAAGAAACGTCTGAAAATCAGTGCCCGGAAACATGTTCTCGGCCACTGGATGTGCAATGCCGACCTCGACAAAGGGGTCAAAATCTTCACCCACGGCAAAGGCTGCCGGATCACCGACATCGACGGCAATGAATTCCTGGACACCTTTTCCAACCTGGTGACCTGCACCATCGGGCATGGCCGGGAAGAGATCCGGCATGCGATCAACGCCCAGCTCGAAGCGCTGGAATTTTTCCCGAACTATCATGACGGCTTTTCTGCCCCGCTGGTGAAACTGGCGGAAAAACTTGCGGAAATCGCCCCCGGCGATCTGGAAGTCACCTTCTTCCTGAACAGCGGCAGCGAAGCCAACGAAACCGCGGTCAAGATGGCGCGCCAGTATTTCTGGCAGACCGGCCAGAAAGGCCGTTACAAAGTGATCTCCCGCCGCGGCAGCTACCACGGCACCACGCTCGGCACCACCAGCTGGACCGGATTCCCCGCCCTGCGCGAACCGGTCGAACCGCTGCTGCCCGGCAGCATTTTCGCGCCGCAGGTCAAGTGCAGCGAATGCGAAATGAAACTGTGCTACCCCGGCTGCGGACTGGCCTGTCTGAAAGAACTTGAACGCATCGTGGTTTCCGAAGGTCCCGACACGGGCGCGGCGATCCTGATGGACCCGCTCCCCGGCAGCAACAGCGGCTATCCCGTGCCGCCGAAAGGCTACCTGGAAGGCGTCCGCGCTTTGTGCGACAAATACGGCATCCTCCTGATTTTCGACGAAGTCCAGACCGGCTTCGGTAAAACCGGCAAATGGTTTGCCTGCGAACATTTCGGC
>JAZUCR010000139.1:0-17236 GCA_045639225.1 Victivallales bacterium | reverse complement strand
CGCCACCAGCACGCCGGTGCAGGCGGAACTGCTTTGCATGGCAATGGTCGCAAACGCGCCGATCGCCAGCGCTCCCAGCATCGGCATCAGCGGCATGACGCCGTTGACCGGCTGGCAGTTGACCGACTGCAATGCTTTGACGAACGGTTCGTAACGGGAAAGCGCATGCAGTTCATTGCTCATGGTCATCATGCCCAGGAAAAGGAACCCCAGCCCCAGGATCGTATCGCTCCAATTGGATATCTTCCGGTTCGAAATGAATGAGAAGACCAGGCCGATAATGATCGACGGCATGATGATCCAGTTGAGGTCGAACGCCACCAGCTGGGCGGTCACCGTGGTTCCGATATGCGACCCCAGGATCAGACCGATCGCCTGCACCAGCGTCAGCAGTCCGGCGTTCACGAAACCGACCACCATGACCGTGCTGGCGCCGGAGGACTGGATCACACCGGTCACCACCGCGCCGGTCGCCACCGCGACAAAACGGTTGGCGGAAAACATTCTCAAAATGGAGCGCATCCGCTCTCCGGCGACCCGGTGCAGGCCGCCGCTCATCAACTTCATCCCGAAAATAAAGATGGCCAGACCGCCCATCACCTGGATAACATTCATCAAATTCATGCGGAAATCTCCCAAACGAATAAATATATGGTAATATATACCCGGAAAGTGCATTTTTCAATTTGACTTTTTGGTTATCTTGGCTATATTGCTGATACCACGTCAAAAACGAAGTAAGAAAAGGAGTTTTTCGAAATGAAGACATGGCTGACGGCCCTGGCGGTACTGATCGGTTTTTTTGTGATCGGCGGAATCTGTTTCCTGCTGGGGATGCAGAACGGCAACACTTCCATCCTGACCATCGACCGGACTCAGCCCCGTGGGAGAAATGAATCTGCGGACGGTGAATTTTCCTTCGTGGGTTATGTCCGCGGCCGCAGCCAGTATACTCTGAAAAACAAATACGCGGCGTTCGTGTCCAAGGTCCGGGTCTATTCCTACCGCCGGGTGAAAAAAGGCGACGTGATCCTGGAATATGACGATCACAGTCTCAGGACTTCCATCGAAAAGATCGAGCACAGCATAGCCGAACAGCAGAAGGCGGTGGAACGCAAGCAGCTGAATCTGGTAATGACGAAGCTCGATCCGCTGCCGTCGGAATACCGGAACCTGGTCTGGAAACGGAAAATCGCGCAGGAAAACCTGGAACGTTCCGCCCATGAATTCAAGGTGTATCAGCGGCTGCACGGCAGCAAGATCGTGACCGACCTTGCCTTCCGCGAAAAGAAAGAGGCTTTCAAGAATTCCGAAGCCGAAGTCAAAAGAATGGATGAAGACATGAAGATCCTCAAGCAGGGTCTGGCGGATTTTTATGTCAAAACCGCGGAAATCGAACTCGCCGAGGCGGAAACCAAACTGAAGGACCTGAAGGACGAACTGGCACTGCTCAAAGAGGAAAAAAAGTATTACCGGATCGTTTCGCCGATCGACGGCTGCTGCATCACCAATTCCGATACGGTCGGCGGCTATGATGCCGTCGGCACCTCTGCGGCGGAGATCCACCGCGACGACCGCAAACTGCTTTATGCCTATTGTCCCGAACGTTATATCAAATACGTCCGCGAAGGCGTAACCTACCGGTTCATCAGCAATCAGTATCCGGATGACAAACAGGGTTTCGAAATGAAATGTTTCGAGATCAAGAAAGCCCGTTACCAGTATGGTGACGAAAGTTTCTTCCTGGTCAAATGCCGGCTGGTGAAAGAACCGAATCCGCTGCGGATCGGCTCGATCGGCTCGCTGGTAGTGGAAAAGCATCCGGCAAAAGACGTATCCGGGCAGGACGGGAACTGCAAGAAATAAACCGTTGCACTGCGCGCTCCCGGTGATTTTGTGCTGAGGCTTCGGTTCCCGCCAGCTTTCAATGAGACCTATGGGACTTATGAGATCTATGGGATTTATGAATTGCGCGTGATGGTATCCCAGAGAGACGCCTTGCGATACAGCCGGAATTGATTGCCGATCACTCGCCGGCGGAGTCCGGCATCAACCGAGAGCAGCCAGCGCGGTGTTCCACTCGCTGCCGACAGAACCGTAGTATTTCCACTCCAGAGTGTCTGCGCCCTTCACGAGCTGGACGCCGAGATCGCCCGCCGCGGTCCGGATCCGGAAATCGTCTTTGCCGTCGCCGTTGAAGTCCGCGATCTGTTCGACCGCGACATCGCCGAGGTCGCCCAGTCCCATCCAGCCGCGGATTTCTCCCCCGCCCATCAGCCAGGCACCGTAGTAATTGCCGTTTTTCAACAGGATGTCGTCGGTGCCGTCGCCGTTGAAGTCGCCGCAGCCGATGATGCTGAAGTAATCCTGCAAAGTATCGAGCTCCATCCACATTACAGAGTGGTCCTTCTGCGTAAGCCAGCAGCCGACCAATCCGGTATCGTGTTTCAGCACCAAATCGCTGATCCCGTCGCTGTTCAAGTCGCCGACGGCCGCAATGGTCCACTCATCGCCAAGACTCTGAAAATAGTTCCAACCGGTTTCGGAGCTTTCAGCCCCGCGGCCAAATCCGCCGCCGGTCAGCCAGCAGCCGACGGCGCCGTTGTCGTTGCGGAGCAGCAGGTCCGTCTGACCGTTGCCGTCGAAGTCACCCAGTCCGAGGATGTCGGTGCTGCTGTCGAAACTAGCGATCGTTTTCCACCACCTCTGGCCCTCGTTATCCGTCATCCACGCGCCGATCTCATTGTCGGAACTTTTCAGATACACGTTTTCGGTCACGACGAACCGGCCGCCCACCGGAACGCCGATGAATGACGCCACTCCGGTTCCGAAAACCTCCCAGCCGGCATCGAGCCGGTTCAAACCGCTCCTCTCCGCCGTTTGATTTTCCTGGATCAGCCATGTTTCCGCCGTGCCGAAGGAAGAGTGTCCCTCCTGCGTGATGGACATGACGATATCCGCCCGGTAATCGCCGTTCAAGTCGCCAGGCGTCCCGAAGCGCAAGCGGACCCGGGAAGGATTGAGGATCTCATGGTCCGCAGGTATGGAAAAAGGGCCAACTGGCACGTAAACAATGTTGTAATGACTGACGCAGATGGAATCGTAAGAAAAGTCGGGCAGGTAGACAACGGGCAGATTTTCCACTTTCGAAAGGTCCCATGGGCCGACAATGGTTACATCTTCGATATTCACTTCGCTCATTTCGCCAGGTTCGGAAATGTTGTAATAATAAATGACGGGAACCTGACCCTGCAGATCGACACGGAAGCTCCGAATGTAAGCGGTGTATTGACCATTCGAAAAGTCGCAAGAAAGATCGGGCAGGTAGAAAACGGGCGGGTTTTCCACATCCGAAAGGTCCCTCGGGCCCGTTATGATGAATGTATCTCCTATATTCATTTCGCTCATATCGGCGAGCCCGCTGTCCGAGACAGATATGGTCCCGGCAGCGCTCTGCGGGACAATGACGGAGGTCCGGGCTGCTTCATCATCAGAAGACATGAATATTTCACTTTCACGGAATGAAAAAAGCTTTTTCTCGATGGATGTCTGCATGATCTTTCCTTTCTGTCCATTCCGGTTCCGAAACCGGTCCGGCTCCCAAATATTTTACAAACAATATAATGTAAAAAAAAAAAAAAATCAAGTGAAAAATTGAAAAAAGTCAATATTTTCCATTGTGTCCAATCGGTCAGTATGGGTGACATGGACACGCTGACGCGGCATGAGATATGCTCCGGCGAACAGTTATGAATGGGTTTAATAGGTGTCATAGGTTTTATAGGAACGCCCGGCAATACCGGGCTTCCGGTCGCGGGAGTGCGAGTTCAAAGTTACGGGATCGGCAGTCCGCCATCACACGCAGAACGCGCGCTGCATACGATGGTGCGAGATCACCGGAGCGCTGCCTATCTGGCCTATCTGGCCTATCCGGCCTATCGTTCGCGAAAGCAGGATACTCCGGAATCCGGAAACTTATTCGGTAAACAGCCCTTTGGGCAGCTTGCCTTTGAACTGACCGGCGGCGACTTCCGGGAAACGGATCGTGGTGACCCAGTCTTTGCCGCTGAGGATCAATTTGCTGACGAACCAGTAATCGTTATCCTTTTTGAAAGCGGCAGCTTCCAGCTTGCGGAAGGGTTCGGTCTCGTTTTTGCGGAACCATTCACCCTGCAGCGGGAAGAAATATTCGCAGCTGATCTTGACTTTCACCCGTTCGGACTTGTCTTTGGAAACCAGCGTAAAAACGCGGCATGGCTGTCCTCGCACGGTTTCGGGGGCATGTTCTTCGAGGAAGTCCCAGTAAAGGAAACTCATGGCGAGATCTTCGGGAGTGATGCCGTAAACGCCGATCTGGGGCTTGATCCCGTCGGGGATCCTGGTTTCCACGCTGGTGGCACTCTCTTTGCCGTAAGATTGTCCGATCGTATAGATCTCATTGCCGTTGAAACGGATCTGGGCCAAAGTGCGGACGGGGGTGAAGAAGATCCCCATTTCGATAGCGGCTTTGACCGTTCGGGCATTTTCCCGGCGATGCTGGGCGGAACCTTTCATGGAAGCCCAGGAATCGCGTCCCGGCGGATTGCGGACCCGGGAGAGGAAATCCTGCGGGGTCCATTTTTCCGGGGGTAGCTGAGGAGTATCCGCGGCACCGAGGATCAGGGAACAGAACAATCCGGCGAGCAGGAGGGGGAGCTGGGAGATTTTCATTTCGCAGTTCCTTTTCCGGCCGCTTTCTTCCCCGATGCGGCAGTCTTTTTCGCCGGTTTGGCCAGCATGATCTTAAGCACCTGGGCGATCTCGGACACAAAGGTGAATTTCACCTGCCTGAGCACATCCTCGGGGACATCCTCTAGATCCTTGCGGTTTTCTTCGGGCAGGATGATATTGGTGATGCCGGCCCGGAGCGCGCCGATGGATTTTTCCTTGACGCCGCCGATGGCGGTGACTTTGCCGCGGAGATTGATCTCGCCGGTCATGGCGTAGTCATGCCGGACCGGTTTGCCGGTCAGGAGCGAAACCAGCGCGGTGGTCAGCGTGATCCCGGCGGACGGACCGTCCTTCGGCGTGGCGCCGTCGGGCACATGGATATGGAAATCGTTCTTGTCGAAAACGGAGGATTTGATCCCGAGCTGTCTGGCATGACCTTTGACATAACTGAACGCGGCCATGGCGCTTTCCTTCATGACATTGCCGAGGGAGCCAGTGAGTTTGAGTTCGCCTTTGCCGGGCATCATGGCGGTTTCGACCTGCAGGATGGTGCCGCCGACACTGGTCCATGCCATGCCGGTAGCGACGCCGATCTGCGGTTCGCTCATGGCTTCATCCATCAGGAATTTGCGGCCGCCGAGCAAACGGTGGATCTCTTCGGCATCGACGACAATGGGCTGGTCCTGGTCTTTCAGTTCGCCTTCCACGATCTTGCGGGCCAGTTTCCGGCACAGCTGGCCAAACGTGCGTTCGAGCTGGCGGACTCCCGCCTCACGGGTGTAATAACTGATCAGTTCATCGGTGGCATCCGAAGTGAACGTGATATTCTTGCCGGCGAAACCGTTCTCCTCCAGCTGACGGGGAATCAGGAACTGTTCGGCGATATGCTTCTTTTCGGTGGCGGTATAACCGGGCAGCCGGATGACATCCATGCGGTCGAGCAGCGGGCCGGGAATGGTGTCGGAAATATTGGCGGTGGCGATGAACATGACCGAACTGAGGTCGTAATCGACTTCGAGATAATGATCGCTGAACGAGAAATTCTGCTGGGGATCCAGCACTTCCAGCAGAGCGGAAGCGGGATCGCCGCGGAAATCATTGCCGAGCTTGTCGATCTCATCGAGCATGAAGACCGGATTGGAGGAACCGGCTTTCTTCATGCCCTGGATGATACGGCCGGGCAAAGCGCCGATATAGGTGCGGCGATGTCCGCGGATCTCGGCCTCGTCGCGCACGCCGCCGAGCGAGATCCGGACAAATTTTCTGCCCATGGCTTCGGCGATGGATTTGCCGAGCGAAGTCTTGCCGACGCCCGGAGGACCGATGAAACAGATGATCGGAGCCTTGCGGTTGTTCTTCATCTGAAGCACCGCCAGGAATTCCAGAATCCGTTCCTTGATATCCTTCAGTCCGTAATGGTCGCGGTCGAGGATCTTTTTGGCTTCGCCGATATCCAGCCGGTCTTCCGTGAACTGGTTCCACGGGACGGAAAGGATCCAGTCGATATAAGTATAAGCGATATTGTATTCGGCGGCAGCCTGCGGGATCATTTCCAGCCGTTCGATCTCCTTGTTGAGAACTTCGACGACATTTTCGGGAAGGTCGAGCTTGCTCATGCGTTCCTGAATCCGGACGATATCGGGATTGCCGCTGCCCTCGCCCAATTCCTCCTTGATGGTGCGGAGCTGTTCGCGCAGGAAGAATTCCCGCTGGGATTTGCTCATGGCATTGTGGACCTGAGACTGGATCTCGGAGCCGAGCCGCAGGACCTCCACCTCGCGGTTCAGCAAAATGGTCATCAGATGCAGACGGTCCTGCAGTTTTTCCAGAGTAAGGATCGCCAGTTTTTCCAGATTGGAGAAATTCACGGAATCGGCGATCAGGTCCACGATCCGGACATTGTCGGTAAGGTTGATGATCGCGATTTTCAGCTCCTCGGGGAAATTGGGGGAGAACGAGGTGATCTCCTGGAACTGCTTGACGGCATTGCGAACCATCGCGGCGGTTTCGATGGAATTGTCTTCCGGCTGGACGATCTTCCGGACCTTCAGCATCGGGCTGTCTTCGGCTACCGGACCTTCGTACCGGATCCGTTCCAGACCGCGGAGCAGGATCCGCACGGTGCCGTCGGGAAACTTGAGAGTCTTGACCAGACGGCAAAGCACGCCGATGCTGGAAACCTCATGCCCGTCGAGTTTGAAGGAAGTCACATTCAGTTCGATGCCCTGAACTTCGGTGACATCTTCATTCTTGGGCATTTCTGGGAAAACGGCGATCAGCCGGGAACTGGAAGCGGCCTTTTCGGCCTTGGCGATATTCCCGGGCTTGTCCAGAACCAGCGGGGTCAAAGCAAACGGGAAAAGAATAGTCCCCGGCTGCGTGATCGCCAGTGTTTCCACGGTATCATCTATCATTTCGGTATTTACATCATTATCACTCATAAAAACGCCTCTCTTTCTGATTATGCCTCATATATGGTAAGAGACTGTAATACGGTTTTTCCGTTTTGCAATCCCGGAACCAAAAAAAATTACGGTTTTTTCCGAAAATACGGAAGCGGACGGTCAAATAGACAGCGTCCGGACGGAAAAGTTCATAGATTGGTAAGTTCCTGAACTTTGTGTTCGGGAAGCACGGTTCCGACGCTGACGATCAGTTTCATGGCATCGGAAACGCTCATCTTCAGGAAAATACACTTATCTCTGGGGATCATCAGCAGGAAACCGCTGGTAGGGTTCGGGGTGGTCGGCATGAAGATGCTGACCAGAGGTTTTCCCAGCCGTTCGGTGATTTCGCTGGGCTCGGTATTCTCATTGGTCAGGAAACCGATCGCGTATGAACCCGGCATCGGGTATTCGAACAGGACGACCTGATCGAACATGCCGCCGGTGGTGGTCTGCATGGCATCGGCGATCTGTTTGCAGGTGGAATAGATGAAACTGACCAGCGGCAGATGCAGGAGCAGTTTCTGTCCCAGACCGATCAGGCGGCGTCCCAGCGCCAGCTTGGTGAGCTGTCCGACCAGCAGCAGGACCAGAAGCATAAAGACCAGAGCCAGGAGCCGAATTCCCTGACGCACCCAGAACGAGGAATTTTCGCCATCCATGCCGGGCATATTCATTTTATCGGCCAGACCGATGGCCCAGACGGTCAGCAGATCATAAATCCACCAGCTGATCCAGACCGCAGCCAGGAACGGGATCACCACAAGCAAACCGGTGAAGAGAAGACTCTTCAGCCGCTGAAAAAAAGTTTTACCCGCCATGAGTTTCCTCCGCTTTGATCTTGAGTTTCAGGATCTTCCGTTTGTCGGCCTTGAGGATCAGCGCAGTCAGGCCGCACCCCTGGAAATGGAAATGCTCGCCTTCATCCGGGATCCGGCCCAGTTCGGCGCAGATATAACCGCCGATGGTATCGGCAGCATCCGTATCGGGAATATCGGAATCCAGGATCTCGTTGACTTCCGAAATCAGGGTCCGCGCTTCGAAGATCACGGAACCGTCCGGCATCAGACGCGGTTTGCTCTTCTCGGTCTCCTCGGAATCATATTCATCCTGCACATCGCCGACGATCTCTTCGATGATGTCTTCGAAAGTCACGATCCCGGAAGTGCCGCCGTATTCATCGATGATGACGGCGAAATGATTATGGAGACGGCGGATCTCTTCGAGCAGATCGCCGACTTCCTTGGATTCGGGAATGAACAGCGGCTTGTGGGAAAGCTGGTCCAGGGTCTTCCCGGCAATGGCCCGGTCATCGATAAAATCCTTGGCGTAGATGATCCCTTTGATCTCATCCACGGAACGCCCGTAAATCGGGATGCGGCTGTGCCCGGTCGCGATAAACTTTCTTTTGGCTTCCGCAATGGATGATGATGCGGGGATCGCTTCGATATCCACGCGGGGCGTCATGATCTCGCGGACGGACATGTCGCCCAGATCCAGAATTCCCTTGATCATCCGCTTTTCGCCCTCTTCGAGATTGTCGTTTTCATGATCGCCGTAGTTTTCCACGACCGAGAGGATCTCGTCTTCCGAACTGACGATCTGTTCCGGAGCTTCCTCATCGCGCCAGTCCTCGGCGTTTTCCCGGAGTTTGCGGCTGATCAGAGTAAACGGCAGAAGAATGGTGTTGGCCAGAAGCAGGATGGCCGGGATGGTGATCCGCAGAACCCAGAGATCGGAACGGTAAAGCAGAAGCAGGGCCATGATCTCGCCGATCGACCAGTAGATGATGATCGCTCCGATGATGAAAGGTATCTGCCATTCCAGTGCGACATGGCCGACCTTATGATGAAACAGCATCAGGGTGAACATGCCCAGCAGCGCTACCAGGATAAAAAGCAGCAGTTTGAAAACGGCGCGGATCGAATCGGATTTTTCCAGCCAGTGATTCAGCCGGGCCGCCAGTTCCGGCTCGGACTCTTCCAGTTTCATGATCTGCCCGCCGGACAGCCGGTCGAAGGCTTCGAACGCGGTGAATACGATCATAAACAGAATGAAACTGATGATCGACGTAGTTAATGCCAGACTCATTTTTCTCCATTCATCAGGGGTATCGGGAAAACCGTATCGAGGTTGAAATTTTCACTCAGCCGCCGAAGTGCCGCAGCTTCCCGGCGGCGCATGATGCGTTTCAGTTCCGGTTTCAGATCATCCTCGCCGGCCGCATGCAGCAGGCCGTGCACCAGATAAAGCGTCAGTTCACGGGAATAAGGAAGACTGCGTTTGGCAGCTTCCCGGGCCGCCACTGCCGGACAGATGATGATCTCCACTTCCACATCGTCTTCGCTGTCCCCGGTTTCGGGCAGCGCATCCAGCGACTGCCGGTAGTCGAAGCAGATCACATCGGTGGAGCCGGTATGGCCGACATAAGCCTGATTGATTTCGGCCATTTCGCTCTCGGAAACGCAGGAAAGGGACAACAGACGGCAGATGCCGCTGCCGGTCACTTCGGCAGCAGCGGAGGCGAGAGCCAGAACCAGCTTTCTTTCAGGACGCGGAAACGTCTTTTCCGGCCGCCACGAATAAATCGTCTTCATCTTTCTTGTCATCCTTCGGATATGCTATCCGCCCATGGAACATGGTTTTCAGAGAATTGATGATGCTGTTCCTGATAACGGTCAGCTCATGCATGCTCAGTTCGGAATGATCGAGCTGACCGTTCCGGATCTTGCCGCGGAAGATATCAACCACCAGCTGGGTGAGAGTTTCCTCGGTCGGTTTATCCAGACTGCGGGAAGCAGCTTCGCAGCAGTCCGCCAGCATGACCAGACAAATCTCCTTGTCGCTCGGCACCGGACCGGGATAACGGAAATCGCTCTGCTGAATGTTTTCGCCGGGATGCAGCATCTGTTCTTTCTTATAGAAATAAGCAATGAGGTCATTGCCGTGATGCTGGGTGATGGTATCATAAAGCAGCCGTTTGAGTTTATATTTTCTGGCCAGTTCCGGACCGTGTTTCGCCACATGGCTGCGGATAATGATCGCACTCATCTTCGGATCCTGATCCTTATGCATATCCCGTCCGGGACTGTTCTCGACAAAATATTCCGGCTGGATCAGTTTGCCGACATCATGGAACATGCCGCAGACCCTTGCCTTGACCGGATCCAGACCGGCCTCCTCGGCGGCTTTTTCCGCCAGAGTGGAGACCATGAGACAATGATGATAGGTACCCGGCGCTTTCAGCTGCAGCTCCTTCAGCAGCGGATGGTTGAAATCATAAAAAGCCTGCAGGGACATGGGGGTGGAGACATCAAAAAATATTTCCTGAAAATACACGCCGATCTGAGCCAGGGAAGCGGTCAGCAGACCGGTCACAAAAGGAAACACCAGCATCCAGAAAATCAGCCGCAGAGTATCTTTATCCGGGATTTTCAGGAAAACGGCTTTATCCATGATTTTCGGGAAAAAGATCAGGACCGTCACCAGGGCAGTCAGCCAGGTCCCGAAGAAAGCGCGAAGGAAGAAACTTCTGGAATTCTGAACTTTGCGGACCGCCAGGGCTCCGCCGATACTGACCAGCAGACCGGTGAAAAACATCTGGAAGGGGTTGACCATCTGCAGAGCCGTGACGGCAGAAACGAACAAGCTGGCAAAAAAGGCGGTCCGACCGCCGAAGAGCACCGAAATCACCACGGCGGAAAAACCGACCGGCATGGCCAGATACAGCAGTTCACGGCGCGGCATCTGAAATCTTTCCGACAAAATCAGGAAGATATCCATGGAAACCCGGTTCAGCAGCAGTGCGGCAATAATGATCAGCCCCAGCTGCCAGAGCTTACAGTTGCTTTTGGAAAAAATCGGCTGGACCCGGAACAGATACAGTCCCAAAGCCAGAATCAGGGCCAGACACAACAGGAGGTTTTCTCCGACCAGCTTGTAGATCGCCTTGATCCCCGCATATTTTTCCTGTTCTTCCCGGTAGACCGAGAGAATGCGGAGGTCGTCTTCGGAGACTATTTTGCCTTTTGGCACCAGAATCTCATCCTTATGCACCGTCTTTTTTATTTTTGCCGCGGATTTGCGGATCTCCTGTTTCCGGCTGTCCGTGAATTTCTGATCAAAAAAGAGATTTCCCTTTCCGAAGACCGCCAGCATACAGTCATAAAAATTCCGCCGGATCGATCCGAGGTCGGGGCTTTGATAGGTCCGCAGCATTTCATCGACGATCTGCCGGGCCGCAGTCATCTGGGTAAACAGTTTTTCCGCCTTCATCTGATGGCGGCGGTTGCTCGGATCGATGATCTTGATGACCGTGTCACTATGCAGTTTCCGTCTGATATTCTGATCCAGTATGCCTTCGCGCAGGATATTCCTGAGCAGACCGTCCAGCTTGCGTTTCCAAACCGGGTTATCGGCAATACCGAGCAGGAAATTCAAAGTCGGCTTGTCCAGTTTCTCTATTGCCGTCTGGATCTGATTGCCGGGTTCCGGACGGAAGGTTTCACTGCGTTTTTCGAGGTCCTCGCGTTTGTGCGCGGCAGCAAAAAGATCCTGATAGCGCTGTCTCATCCGATAGGTCTCGAACTGATCGATCCGGTAATAATCCGGTTCCTCCGCCACCTGCTTGTCGGCCAGTTCATTGCTTTTCCGCAGATCCTCGACCTCGAAATCAAAATCGGCATAAATATTGGCGAGGGACATCTGATTTTTCTGCAAGTCCAGGATATCTACAGGATGCGGAGCCGCCACGACATACAGGCTGATTGCCAAAATCAGCAGCAGCAGAACGATAGCAAAAAAACTGGAGCGGTCAAAGAAACCGGCGATCCCGTTTTCGGTCTTCGAATTTTGTTCCTCAGCCATGGATCATTCCTCCTCACGGTTTTCATCGGCAGGTTCATCGTGGTATGCATTGATGATTTTTTCCACCAGAGAATGGCGAACGGCATCATGCGCAGTAAAGCGGCAGATCTCGATCTCCTCGATGGGTTCGAGACGGCGGACCGCCTCCGGCAATCCGGATGCCTTGCGGCCCGGCAGATCCGTTTGGGAGGGATCGCCGGCCACCACGCATTTGGACCGGAACCCCAGCCGGGTAAGAAACATCAGCATCTGCTCGCGGGTGGTATTCTGGGCCTCATCCAGAATCACAAAAGCGTTGTTCAAAGTGCGTCCCCGCATGAAAGCCAGAGGCGCCACCTCGATGATCCCGCGGTCCAGCAGATCGGCGGATTCATTCATCTCCATCATGTCATAAAGCGCATCATAGAGCGGCCGGAGATACGGATTGATTTTTTCTTCCAGTTTTCCAGGCAGGAAACCGAGGCTTTCACCGGCTTCCACTGCCGGACGAGTCAGGATGATCCGTTCGAAATGTCCGGCCAGGAATTCGGAAACGGCCAGAGCCATCGCCAGATAAGTCTTGCCGGTGCCGGCCGGGCCGATCCCGAAAGTGATATCGGCGCGACGGATCGCTTTCACATACTCCAACTGATGAGGAGTCCGGGGAATAATGTCTCGCTTGCGGGGACTTACGGGGATCCGTTCGCTGAAATACTTCTGCAGCTCGGATTCGGCATCGCTCTGAAACGCGGCCAGGATCTGATCGAAATCCTGCTGTTCCAGCCGCAAAGACGGCATTCCGGAACGGATCTCGTCCAGTTTCTTTAAAAAAGACAGCGCTCTCTGAACCTGTTCCGGCGTATCGGCTGAAATCACCATGCGCAAATCCCGGACATGGGTCCGGATATTCAGCCGTTCCTCCATCCGGCGCAGATTCCGCCGGAAATCTCCGGCGAAAAGCATTTCCATCTCCAACGGAGTCTGGAAATAATGTTTTCCGGCACTGCCGGATGATGGATCGTCGTCACTGTTCTTCATTACTTGGATGCAGGGATCACCAGAACGGTGCCTGGTTCCAGGAAATCTTTCTTCTTGATGGCAGATTTGTTCGCGTCGTAAATCAGCGTCCATTTCGCACCGCTGCCGTAATATTTCTTGGCGATCTTCCATAGATTGTCACCGGTCCGGACCACATGTTCGACCGGGGGATTGAGTTCGGATCCGGCTTTTTTCTTTGCCGGAGCAGGTGCAGCTTTTTTCTCCGCAGGAGCAGGAGCGGGTTTTTTCTTTGCCGGAGCGGGTGCAGCTTTTTTCTCCGCAGGAGCAGGAGCGGCTTTTTTCTCCGCAGCGGCAGGAGCCGGTGCCGGCTTTTCTGCCGGCTTGCTGTTATCCAGCACGGGTTCGGCTTTCACTTCAGTTGCCGCCGGGGCCTCGGCTTTGGTTTCCTGCTTGACAGCTGCGGGCTCGTCTTTTTTCTCCGTTTTGGAACCGGTCGAAGAACAGGAACAGATCACCACCGGGAAAACCAGCATAGCAGCGGCCGCCGCAACAAAATTGATTCTTTTCATCTCAAACCTCCAAATTCGAAATTAACCGTTAAAACGCCTCAAAATCAAAGCGGCATTGTGACCGCCGAATCCCAGATTGGTATTGACTGCGACATTGACCGTCTTTTCACGTGCGGTATTGGGAGTGTAATCCAGATCGCATTCGGGATCGGGCGTCTCATAATTGATGGTCGGCGGAATGATCCCGTGCTGAATGGAAAGCGCGCAGATGATGGTCTCCAAGCCGCCGGCCGCGCCAAGAGCATGACCGATGGTTCCCTTTGTACTGCTGACCGCAACCGAATTGATCTTATCACCGAAGACCGCTTTCAGGGCCTGGGTCTCATACATGTCGTTCAAAGTGGTACTGGTGCCGTGGGCATTCACATAATCCACCTGTTCGGGATTCAGGCCGGCATTGTGCAGCGCCATATTGAAAGCACGTGCGGCACCTTCTCCGCCGGGTGCCGGCGAGGTGATGTGATAAGCGTCCCCGGTGGCTCCGTAGCCGATCAGCTCGGCCAGGATCGGGGCTCCGCGCCGTTTGGCATGTTCCAGCTCTTCCAGAATCAGGATGCCGGAGCCTTCGGACATCACAAAACCGTCACGGTCTTTATCGAACGGACGGCTGGCATGCAGCGGATCGTCATTGCGCTGGCTCATGGCTTTTTCCGAGCAGAAACCGGCAAAACCCAGACGGGAAACCGAGGCTTCCGCGCCGCCGGTGATCATCATATCGGCATCGCCGCTCAACACCGCGCGGAAAGCTTCCCCGATCGAATGAGCCGCAGAAGCGCAGGCGGAAACCGCCGTGAAATTGGGGCCTTTGGCGCCGTAACGCATCGAAACCGAACCCGATCCCATATCGGAAATCATCATGGGGATCAGGAACGGGGATACTCTTCCCGGTCCCTTGGTCAGCAGGACTTCACATTGTTTTTCCAGCGTTCTCATCCCGCCGATGCCGCTGCCGATACAAACTCCGACCCGATCCGGGTTCACGACCGAGCCGTCGCGCAGATCGAGCGGCAGGCCGGCATTCTTCATTGCTTCGTCCGCCGCGGCGATTGCATATAAGGCAAAATCATCCATCCGGCGGGCTTCTTTTTCCGTCATATAGAGAGTCGGATCAAAGTTTTTCACTTCACCGGCGATCTGCGTCCGGTAGGCACTCAAATCAAAGCGCTCAACCTTGCCCAGACCGCATTTGCCGTTGACGACTGCATCCCACAGCGACTGAACATTGTTGCCGACGCAGGAAACCGCTCCGATTCCCGTAATTACCACGCGCCTAGAGTCCATTCAAACCTCCATGAATAACAAAATGCGGGTCAGCCCACTGTGATAATGGGGACCCGCATTCCTTCAGAAAAAACACCAGCTTAAGCGTTCTGCGCGCCGAGCTTACTTTCAATGTATTTGATCGCGTCCCCGACCGTGGTCAGCTTTTCCGCATCTTCATCGGGAATATCCGAACCGAATTCTTCTTCGAAAGCCATAACCAGTTCGACCTGGTCCAGGGAATCTGCTCCCAAATCGTCAATGAACTTGGCATCTTCGGTAACCTGATCTTCGGGAACTCCGAGCTGCTCGACAACGATCTTTTTCACTTTTTCTGCTGTAGTGGACATTATTAATCCTTTCTATTTGTTTAAGTTGGTTTCTGCCTTACGTATGCAATAGGGTATAATATCGCATACTTTTTCAAAATTGCAAGTCTTTTTTCAGGAATCTTGCATTTTTTTTCTGTTCCAGCCTCGATCCGGATAACTTTTAAGTGATCTTTTCAGCCTGTCATCCGGACCGGGAGGCTGATTACGACATCAGGAAACCGCCGCAGACGTTCATCACCTGCCCGGTCACATAAGCCGATTCATCGGTGCAGAAGAAGCAAACCGCATTCGCCACATCCGCCGGCAATCCCGCCCGTTTCAGCGGAATGTTCACCAGGAACGCATCCCGGGCTTCCTGCGGCAGTTTTTCCGTCATGTCGGTCTGGATATATCCCGGAGCGATCGCATTGGCAGTGATGTTCCGCGAACCGAATTCACGCGCCGTCGTCTTGGTCAGCGCGATCACGCCGGCTTTCGAGGCGGAATAGTTGGCCTGACCCACATTGCCCATACGGCCGACTACCGAAGCGATGTTCACGATCTTTCCATAACGCGCGCGCATCATAACTCTAGTAGCTGCCTTCGTGAAGTTGAAGGTGCCTTTCAGGTTGACCGCGAGAACGGCATCCCAGTCTTTTTCGGTCATCTTCAGCATCAGGGTGTCACGCGTGATTCCCGCATTGTTCACCAGGATGTCGAGCTTGCCGAATTTTTCCACCACCGCGGCAATGGCTTTGTCCGCATCTTCCGGGACCGCCACATTTGCCTGGATCGCCATCGCTTCATAACCCTGCGCCTTGAATTCCTCGGCAGTTTTCTCGGCCACATCCAGCATGATATCGACCATGGCGATTTTAGCTCCTTCCGAAGCCAGTTTTTCGCAGATCGCCCGACCGATGCCGCGCGCTCCGCCGGTTACCAGGGCAACCCGCCCTTCAAGTCTTTTTCCCATTTTCGTTCTCCTTCTTTTTGAACTTGGGTGTTATGCTATGGTGATTTTATCCAAATCCGCTGCCGACTGAACATTCAGCAGCGTCTTGCTCGAATCGATCTTTCGGATCAGTCCGGTCAGCACCGTGCCGGGTCCGAATTCGATAAAGGTATCCGCACCGGCTTCGGAGAGCGCCTTCACGCAGCCGATCCACTGCACGCTCCCGGCGACCTGATGCACGAGATTCTCTTTGATTTCCTGATAATCCGCGGTGATCTTTCCGGTGAAATTCTGTGCTACGGGGATCCGGGGCGGCTGCACCGGCACCGGAGCCAGCACGTCGCGCAGCTTCTCGCCGGCTTCCGCCATCAGCCCGGAATGAAACGCACCCGCCACATTCAGCGGAATGACCTTCCGGACACCCGGCTCGGTTTTGAACTTTGCCGCCGCTTTCGTCACGCCGTCCACGCCGCCGCTGATCACGGTCTGCATCGGATTGTTGAAATTTGCCACCCAGATCCCGAATTCCGCACAGATTTGCCTGAAAGTGTCAATGGTCACGCTGCCGTCCGTGATGATACTGGCCATGGTCCCCGGCGTTTTTTTGCAGGCTTCATCCATCAGTTCCGCCCGGCGGCTCACGGTTTTCAGTCCGTCCGCAAAACTCATATACCCGGCACAGCAGAGCGCACCGTATTCGCCCAGACTCAATCCGGCAGCGCCGACGGGCGTCACCTGGGGGAATTTTTCCCGGAATGCCGCCAGTGCCGCCATGCTGACCGTGAAAATCGCCGGCTGACAGTAGCGGCTTTCCGTCAGTTTCTCATCCGGACCGTTGAAGCAAATCTCCATCAAGTCCCAATCCAGAATGCTGTTCGCTTCACGGAAAACCTCCGCTGCCGCCGAACTGCTTTCATACAAATCTTTTCCCATTCCGGTTTTCTGGGCGCCCTGTCCCGAAAAGACCAATGCTGCTTTCATTTTCGTCCTCCTTCTGATCGATCCGTTAGTGTCAAATAGTTTTTATTTTATGAAATCTGAATTGAGTTCAAATTCCAATTGTTTCGAGTGTGGGAAAGACTAAAAAAATCTCTCCCCCGTTTTTTTTGAACTTTGGAATTTGTAAACTGCCGGATAAGAGATTAT
>JAZUCR010000138.1:0-4705 GCA_045639225.1 Victivallales bacterium | reverse complement strand
ATGGAGGAATTCTTTTTGGAGCGGATTGCGGCAGTGGAAAGATCCGACATTTCCACCACGGTCTCGGCATGAACCAGTTCCAGCCGGGACGATGGCTGCAGATTGTATTTTTCAAGGTAGTAAGACAGTTTTTCCAGATGTCCGACCAGCAGGATCTCGATATTCTGCTGGTCTTTCTCCTGGAGCAGCTCGGAAACCGCCTGCATCACTACTCCGGGCGCATAATCGCCGCCCATTGCATCCACCGCAATTTTCATTGACGAAAACTCCAGTGTTATTCGACCGTCAAAACCTGTTTGCCTTTGTAGGTGCCGCAGTGTTTGCAGACCGTGTGTGGGGCCGCCGGTTCGCCGCAGTTCGTGCAGAACGTGGCCTGCACGCCTTCATAGCGGTTATGAGCCTGACGCTGACGTCTTTTCATCTTCGAAACTTTTCTTTTGGGCATTGCCATGGCAGTATCTCCTTTATCTGCGTTGATTGTTTTTGCCGTCTGTAAACCTTATAATATAGCCGTTTTTCCGTTTTTTTCAAATAAAATAACAAAAAAATAATCAGAAACCTGCAAAAAAAACGGCACATTTCCGGACAGAATGGTATTCCGGTCCGGAAATTTTAGATCTCCTCGGCGGCTTTCGCCTGGCATTCCGCCAGCAGTTTTTCGAATCTGCGGCCGTAGTCGATGTAGGCGTCATATCTTTTCTGCGCCATCAAGGCGGCATTTTTCGGATCTTCCGTGTCATGGAAGACCACCGCCACATGCGGTTCCATCGAAAAACCTCCGTCATATCCATGCTTGAGCAGATCGGTCACGATCCATCGGACATCTCCGTTGCCTTCTCCGGCATAAGTGTAAGTCGTTTTCACTGTCCCGTCCGGTTCGATCGTGGAAATGGCGTCTTTGATATGAACGTAAGTGATGAATTCCCGCACGTTTTCATAAAATTCCCGGCTGCTCTGCAGCGGATAAGGCGGATTGCCGATCCGGCGGAACGTAAAACACGGATTGCCCGTATCGAAAATCAGCTTGAAATTCGGACTTTTGACATTGTCCAGCAGTTTCAGCGTGTGCTTGAACGATTGCCCGCCGTAATTCATGCAGTTTTCGTGTCCGTAAATGATGTCGTTGTCTTCGCAGATCTTCACCAGTTCATTCACTTTCCGGAAAATGATCGCTTCCAGTTCAGGACTGTCGAACTGTTCATCGCCGGTCAGCTTGAAGCTCATGCCGCGGATCATTTTGATCCCCAGACGTTTCATTCTCGGGATGGCGCGCAGCAGTTCGGCTTTGGTTTCCTGGAAATCTTCGTCCGAACGCGGAGCTTTGCTCCAGTTTGCCACGCCGCTGCCGTAGCAGTTGAAACGGATCCCGGAAATTTCCAGCATACCGCATACGATTTCGAATTCCTCTTCCGAGAGGTTGCCGAAAAATTTCTCGCCGATGAACCGTGTTTCGATGAATTTCCAGCCCAGTTCCTGGGTCGCTTTGATCTGGCGCACCAGATCGTGGGATGCCTCGTCTGCAAATCCGGTCAAAAACATTTCTGATATCCTCCTTGTCCTTCCTGGTTCGTGTTTTTCGCTGCAGTCATTAACTTACCCTCTGTTTCTCTGTTCTTCAAATTCCGCACCTGTCTTTTTTCGGTAAAACTTGTATTCTTTTCTTCGTTTTTTTTCGATCCGATGCTTGATATTCCGGTTTCCGGCAGTACAATAAGCTTCTTCATCGAAGAGGTGTTTCAATGAATAAATCGCAAATGCTGCAGGATATGATCCTGAATGAAATCTGCGTCGGCCGCTGGAAACCCGGCGATCCGATCCCGTCCCGCAATCAGCTCTGCCGGAAATACAAATGTTCCCGCAATACCGTCGAACGCGCGGTTTCTTCCCTGAAACAGCGCGGCGTGCTGATTTCCAACCAGGGCGGCGCCACGCGGGTCTCCCTGCATTCCGGACGCCAGAACGCGGCAGGTCCGTCCGACCTCTTTGTCGTTTCCGGTACGCTGCATGAACATTCCGAACGCGCGATTCGGGAACTGTTCTTTCCCGATCTGGAATCCTCGATCAATGTCCGTGCCATCCGCGAAACCGATCTGCTCCGCCACATGGATATCGTCTCCCGTCCCGGCGCCGCCATGATCTGGGTCACACCCGCGGTCGATTCTCTCTGGTTCATGGCTCATCTCGAACGTGCCAACGTTCCCCAGCTGCTCATCAACCGCAACTATCTGCACTATAATTTCGCCGGAACCGATTCCGCCGCCAGCATCCGCAAAGGTATGGAATGGCTGCGCGGCATCGCCGGTCCGGAATGTGCCCTCGTGTCCGGCTGTGCCGATCTGGCCCGTCCTTACCTGGCCGAACGTCTGATCTCCTTTTATGAAACTGCCGCGGTCCTGAACATGTCGCTTCGGTCCGAACATATTCAGGTCATGCCTATTCTCGATCTGCCTGCGCAGGTTTCCGAGATCGGCAGCCGTCTCTTCGCTTCCGGAAATACTCCCGCCGGAATTGTTGTCCTGGATTCCCGCATCACCGTCTCCCTGGTGACGCTCGGCCATACCTACGGCAAGACTCCCGGCCGCGATTATTGTCTCCTGACTTATGATTTCCTCCCTGAACTTTGCAAATACGACGGCATCGGCATGCTCCGGCAGCAGAATGAGAAACTGTATCTCGAATCCCAGCGCTGGCTGCTCGACGGTTATGCGGAAAAACGTCTTCCGTTCCATTCCGCCATTCCTGCCGACCTCATCACTGCCGTGCCGAAAGAAAACACTTCCGAAACCCCGGCTCTCTGCTGATCCGTTCCTGCAGACACAAAAAAACCGCTCCCGTCCGAGAGAGTAAGAACGGGAGCGGACCGGGAATATCTTCCCGGGAAGGGAGGGGCTGTTTTTTCAGTGATCCTCTTCCAAATCCGTATTGCCGGTTTTGAAAGCATTGATATTTTTTTATTAACATGAATCAATATAACCTAATTTTACGATTTGTCAAGGACTAAATAAAAAAAATTGGTAATTTTTATCAGTTCATATTTGCGCGGAATATTTCCCGGAACGGTAAGCCATTGCATTTCGCCTTATGATGATTTCCTTGCTGTCCGTCGGGTCCGTCAAGTTTGTCAGGTCCGTTGATCGCGAGACAGATGCTTCATGCTTCCGGCTTCTGCTTTTCTCCATCCTGCCGGGGAGTCTCGTTGAGCAAATTCTGGAATTCCTGCCGTCTGGGGCCATGGTAATGCTTCAATTCACGGTCGATTTTTCGGACCAGCGAGTCGATTTCGGAATGATTTCCGCTGCTGTTCCGGCGGCGGAACATTTGAAGTCTCCGCAGCTGCAGCTGGATCAGCTCCTCTTTTACAGCATCGGAGATTTCCGGATTGTAGAAAAGGATTTCCAGAATGTTCAGCAGTCGGTCGGTTTCTTTCCGTGCCCGGTTTTCCACTCCGCGTTTACGCAGAATGTCGATATACCGGGAATGCAGTTTGACTGCCGCGGAAACGATCTGCGGATCGTTCGGCCAGCGGCCCAGCATGCGTTCGGAAAGCAGGACGGCATCGTCCGCGGCTTCCCGGCTGTTTTGAAAACTGCGCACGAAACGGAACCTCCGGTACATCAGTTCGATCAGTGCCAGACTGTATTCGGGCTTGTCCGGATGAGTGTCCGCCAGCTGCGCCAGCAGCTTGGCCGCATTGGGTTCCACTCCCGGGATCTTCAGCGAATGCGAAAGACGAGGATTGCCGCCGAGCAGCAGCGCATACTGGAACCGGTATTCCGGATTCGACGGGTCTTCCTTGAGCAAGGTTTCCAAGATCCGGAATGCCCGGGCGCGCAGGTCATCGTCCTGGCGGGTCGAGAGCGACAGCAGGGCCCGGACCGTCTCGAACCGGTCTTCCCGCCGGGGGGATTTTTCGAATTTGGCGATCACCTGACGGGATATCTTGTCCGCATCCTCTTTCCTGCCTTGTTTTTTCAGGACTTCAGCGAGCCGGTTCATCGGATAGGCATCCGACCGGTATTCCATCATTTTGCGGTATGCTTTCTCCGCTGTCTCATAACTGCCGGTGCGCAGAGCGCATTCGCCGATCACGGCGCAGGCTTCGCTCAGCTTGTCGGGCGGAATGTTCCGCTGGCGGGCGAGCGATTGGTAATACGGCAGCAGGGTGTTCAGCAGCGCGGAATTTTTATGCGAGGGCGATTGCTCGGAGATCCGGGTGAAGACCTGCGAGATGACCGAATCGGCTGCTGCTGCGTTCTCTTCTGCAAGCCGCAGAGCCGCTTTTGTCTGGATATACCCGATGACCAGCGAGATCACCAGGGCCGCCGCGCATAATGCCGAGACGAAAGTTAACCCCGCAACCCCCGGTTTCCTCCGGCACCACAACGCAAATCGGTACCAGGGCGCTCTGCTGAATGCCCGCACCGGTTCATGGTTCAGAAAACGCCGCAGGTCGGATGCCGCTTCTTCCATATTCTTATAACGGTCTTCCGGGCGGAACTGGATGCATTTATTGACGATCGCCGCCATTTCCGGATACCGGCAGGAAAGCTGCGGGATTTCTCCGGCCTCGATTCGTTTTTTCAATTCCATGCCGGATTCTGCGCTGAACATCGGCTGCCCCGTGATCAGTTCATACAGCGAAACCCCGAACGAATATTGATCGGTGGCGTAAGTATTGGCGCCTTCCGCCAGCCGCTCCGGAGCC
>JAZUCR010000137.1:0-9061 GCA_045639225.1 Victivallales bacterium | reverse complement strand
GTATCGACCCGCAGGAAAAACTGCGTCTTCAGCATTCCGGCATTCAAGTCTTCACCATGGAAGAAATTGACCGTTACGGCATGTCGGACATCATGGACCGGGCGCTGAAATACCTGAACGGGATCAACACGCTGGTCATTGACTTTTCCATGAACATTCTGGATCCGGAATACACCGGTGCGGAAAATGCACCCCCCTGCGGGATCACCCTGCGGGAAGGTTTCTGTGCATTGGAAATTGCCTTCGATTCCGGAAAATTGATCGGCGCGGCGCTGTCCGAGATCCCCGATAACGAAACCGCACGGAAAAATGCCGCGGCACTGACCCGTGCGCTGCTGGGGAAGAAGATCCTGCGCTGAAAATACGGATCATCACCAATCAAGGAAATAAGATATGCAGAAATTAACAGGTTTCATTCTTGGATTTACCGCCACGGCGGTATGGGGCAGTTTTTATATCGCGGGACGCTGGCTGTTCGGGGGAGAAGGCGAAAATCTGAATTCCTGGCTGTTCAATTTCCTGCGTTTCGGTATGGCCACGGCGGCACTTTCACCGCTGCTGCTGTTTCCCGGCAACCGGCAGCTGGTCAAAAAAGCATTGCTTTCGGACTGGAAGCGGTTTCTGCTGATCTCCCTGGTCGGGATCGTCATGGAAAGTGTCCTGATTTTCTGTTCATTGAATTACACCACCGCCGCCCGGAGTTCCCTGATGGCGAATTGTTCTCCCATCGCCACCGTGATCCTGGCGTTTCTGCTGCTGAAACAGAAAACCCCGAAATGGGGGATCCTCGGCATGTTCATCGGATTCGGCGGTATCATCCTGGCCGGATTTGCGCCGGGCGGCGACATCTATGCCGATACCGGACTGCGTACCCTGATCGGAGACGGGATGGCGCTCGGATCGGGATTTTGCTGGGCATTCTTCACCGTTTACGGGGCCGGCGTTTCCAAAAAATACGGAGGCCCAGTGTGCATGTTCGTGGGGTTCCTTTTCGGGACACTTCTGATGATTCCCCCCTTGTTCTTTACGGTCCAGACCGCCGACTGGCAGGCATTCAAACCGCGGTTATGGGCGGGAACGGTTTATACCGGGGTTGTCACGCTGGCATGGGCGAACGCCTGCTGGTATGCCGCGCTGCGGTATTTGAAACCCGGCGTGCTGGGGGCATTCGGTTATCTTTCCGCTGCCATCACGTTCACGCTCTCTTTGATCGTGCTGAAGGAAAAATTCTCCGTCATGTTCATCCTGTCCATCGTCCTGATCTTGGGCGGAATGTCCTTGATGATGAGCGATCCGGCAAAAAACAAAAAACTTTGGAATGAATCCGGGTGCGGACAGTAAGATCTGCCTTCGCCCTTAAAACAAAAATCAGTTGGGAGAAATGGTTATGGAAATGGAAAACCTGGCGGTGAAACTCGGAATGACGCAGAAGGTATTTCGGTCGCCGGATGGCGCAATGCTGAATTACTGCATCAGGAAAACCGGCGGCCGGTCAGGAAACGATGCCCCTGCGGTCCTTCTGTTCCTGCACGGCGCGGGAGAACGGGGAGACGACAATCAGCTTCAGCTGAAGCATTGCGCGGCAGACATTGTGAACTTTTGCGAAACGGAAAAGATCAAAGCCGTTCTGCTGTTCCCGCAGTGTCCTCAAAACGTGATGTGGATCGAACAGTCATGGTCCCTGTCGGAGCATGAGATGACGCCGGAACCGACCCCGCAGCTCAGACATGCACTCGAACTGCTCGATTCTGTGATCGAACAGGAGAAATGTGATCCCGGACGGGTTTATATCAGCGGCATTTCCATGGGCGGTTTCGGAACCTGGGAAGCGCTGTCCCGCAGGCCGGAATTTTTTGCCGCAGCGCTCCCGGTTTGCGGCGGAGGCGACGTCAGGCAGGCACCGAAGCTCAAGGATATTCCGATCCGCGTGTTCCATGGCAGTGCAGACAGTGTGGTCCAGGTGAAACGTTCGCGGGATATGGTCGCGGCGGTCCGCGCTGCCGGCGGAACGAAAATCTCCTATACCGAATACCCCGGCGTGAATCATAATTCATGGTCTGCAACTTATGCGGATCATGACAATCTGCGCTGGCTGTTTTCGCAATCCAGATGAAACTTCATTTCCGCATCTCTTGGGGCAGACCTTGATCGGTCTGCTTTTTTTATCTCCGCATGTTTTTTTCGTTTTTTTTGCCACTGTGTTTATATGGGACAATAGATGTCCGATGTCCGGGTGTATAATGATAGACGAAAAACAAAACAAGGAGCATGAAGATGGACGAAAGAGCGAAACAACTTCTTCTGGATTTCATTCAGGAAAAACTGGACGGGAAATTCGACGGCATCCGGACGTTCGATTTCAAAACGCTGCGGGGTGATGACAAGTTCGGCTGTCCCGGACGGTATTTCGACTGCGACGACACGGAAATCATGCGGGCGGTTTATGTGGTCCTGTGGGAAAAATTTCTGCCGGAACTTTCCATGGATACGCTGGGAAATACGGGGAAATACCGCGGGGACACCATGAATTCCTTCCACACGATGTTCGGCCGGGAGATTCCGGACCGGCCCGGATTCTACGCCGGACTGGAAAAATACCGTCCGACCGATGATTTGCGGGAACGGGTGCGCGAATTCGGGAACAAATATTGCAGCACGATCGGCAATTTCGTGGTCCTGCCGAATCTCCATGCGCAGAATACGACCCTGAATCTTTACCGCGGGACGAATCAATGGAGGGATTTCTTCGACCGTTTCCTGATCGAGCTGAAAAACGTGCTGTGCGATTGCGGCAGAAAAGACCCGCTGCTGGAAGAGCTGGTCAGAGCCAATGCGTTTTTCTTCGACAAATTCAAAGGCCGGACCGGGTTCCAGATGCTGGAACGGATCCTGATCCTGGAAGACTACTGCGATGGTCTGAATGGATTTGCACCGAAAATTATTTGTCCGATGAATTATCATTGGAAAAATTCTGCGGATGCAGATACGTATATAAGAGATGCGGAGTCTTATCTGGAAAAGGCGGAAGAGGTGATCGGCAGCCGCAGCCAGTCGATCTCGTATATCCTGCGGGCGAAACTCGGGGATGAGATCAGGAAGACGGAGGCGGCCGGCATACGGAGCAATACCTGATCCGGGAAGGTTTTCTTTCGCCGGAAAATGCGGTCACCGGCCAGGAAGATCAAAAATGAAAGGAGATGCCATGACAGAATTCAACTTGGATGAAGTGTTGGAACATCCGGAACGAATCACGGAAGAGGTTTTTCGGAGCTGCAGCCGGTCCGACCAGCTGATGATTCTGATTGACTACCGTCGGGATTTCCGGGAACTGTTCCTCGAAATCAACGGTTCGTTCAGTTACCTGGAGGAGGTTGAACTGATTCTGAACCATTTGCTCGAATGTGAGGATGCCGCCCATAAAAGCGAGTTTACCGGATACAATATCCAGCGATTCATCATAGAGGGGGCTTTGAGCCTCGATGAATTCAAAAAGATGAATTACGGCGAACGTCTGACTGCACACAACTGGTGCGGAATCCTGTCCGAGACCGACCCGGATGACGTCTGGAAGGATTTCTGCGATTTTTCCAGGTTCGACAATGATGACTGGGTGAATCTGCTGACCTGGTGGCCGGAATACGCCGACCGCTGTCCTTTTGAAAAGTTGGGCCCGGCCGATATCGAAGTCCTGCTCCGCGAACAGCCTCAGCTGGCGGAAAAATGCGGCGTCAGAGATGCGGGTTCCGGCAGAAATTAAAGCAAGGAGAAAACAGTCATGAAAGATTTTGTCAAACATGAGATTGAAGTTTCGAACGAGCCGGAAAATCAGCAGTTCCGGGTTTACAATCTGAAAACCGGAACTTTTTATCCGGAAACGGAGAAATTTTTCCTATCCTCATCGGGTGATTGTCTGATGACCGGCGGCGGACGGAAACTCAGTCTGAAGGAAAACGTGGTCCAGCGGTGTACGGGAGAACGGGATATGGCGGGACGGCTGATTTATCACGGCGATATTTTACGGACGGATGAAATGGGCTGGGAAGGTGCCGTGGTCTGGGGCGACGGCAGGTTCTGTCTGGAAGATGATCACGGAGGTTTCAGCGCAGAACCGAATTGGTGCTGCTGCGAGATCGTCGGCAATATTTTTTCCATGCAGTTTCACGCCAGCCTCGATCTTACCGAAGAGGAGGAGCTTGCCATGGATTTCTGGTATGCCTGCTGGAATTGCGACGAGGAGGCGGTCCGGGAATTGCTTCCTGCCTGCAGAAAATTTCTCAACCGCAATCTCGAATTTACCGAATGCGGCGTGAAGAAAACCCTCTGTCTGCCTCTGATCGCGGTATTGAATTCCCGGTACTCCGATCTCGACTGTCTCAAGCTGCTGTTGAAAAACGGCGCGGACCCGCATAAAAAATGCAAGGACACGGGGAAGACCCCGCGGGAATTTGCCGAGGAGATCGGATATCTGCCGATCCCGGAAATCCTTGAACTGCTGGTTTGAACGGGGTTTCCCGCGGTCCGATTCCGCCGTAACCCTGGAGAATGAAATAATTGATCCCCTCATCGATCGCGTCGGCATTGTAATGGCTGTGTCCGGCAATGCTCCCGGCCAGACGTCCGCTCTGCCAGCGGCTGACCCGGGCCAATGCGTCCTTCAGTTCGGCTTCATAAAATTCCGGCAGTGCGACCGGGATGCCGTCAAAATTTTTTCATCTTCTGCATAGAAACTATCTTTTCTGTGCTCAAATTGTGTGAATCGTGTCTTTCCCCGGTTATTCTTCAGCGATGCGCCGTTCCAGCTCTTTCAAATAACGGACGATCTCATTATGGATGTCGGCATAGGGCAGCCGCCCGCTGTACATCGGCGAATCCAGCGCCGAATATTTCGCATAAACCGAAGCATCTTCCTTTTCTTTGAGTGACTCATTGTCGGGCGCATAATTCCCGGAATCGTTGGTCAGGCTCATCAGCATCGGATATTTGGCGGAAGACGCTGCATGTGCTTCGTTTTTGATCGCCTGCATGACCTCAAACGGTGTTCCGATGAATTCCAGATCTCCCATTTTGACGATCTGCATTTCCATCATATAACAGGAATTTTTCTCGTCCATGAGTTTTTCGATCCGGTCCAGCCCGATCATTTTCACGGCGGCTCTGAGGGTTTCCCGGTCGCTGTCATCGGCATCGGCGCGGAACAGCTGCGCGGCAAACTTTTCGCGGAAATGGGCAATGATCTCCGGCGTGAAGGTCTGCTTGACCGCAAAAGGAAAGACGGCGGAAACCGTTTCGATCGAATCGATCTTCAGCGGCTCCGCCCGGTCCAGACCGTTGCGTACGGCATTGGAAAAACGGGCGGCAAAAACATCCAGCGCCAGCAGTGATTCCTGCTGTTTCCGGTAAACACATCCGGTATGGACGTCGCCCAGCGCGCCCTGAAGGAACAGTCCGACCGATCCGGGGAATTCCCGCATCAGCGTATGCATCGCCACGCCGGGAAAATCGCCATGGGTGAATTTGTTGTCGTCGCAGCAAACGACCGGATGGCAGCCGAAATACGCCATGAACCCGAGCAGTTTTTTATCGGACGCGGAGTCGAAACGGATCACACGGCAGACCGTGTCGGTCAGTTCCGGTTTTTCGGGCGTCCAGTCCTCCTTCAGCACCCGTTCGAGCGGGGGCCCGTCTTCATCATAGACGCGGTTCAAGCCGATATGCTCACATTTCGTCAGCGTCTGAGAGACTTCGGCCTCGACCCGGTTTTCCATGGCCTGATACGCTGCCTCGACCATTTTATAAGGCAGCATGAAACGCCAGGCGGGATCGGTCTGGCCCCAGCCGTTGCCGCCGTTCGCGCTCGTGGATGGGCCCGAATGGGTGTGGCTGGCCTGGATCATGATGTCTTTCGCCTTCAGTTCCGGATACCGCGCGCACAGCAGTGACCGGATGACGGCAGCCGTATCCGCCTCGATTTTGACCAGGTCGCAGGTGATGATGACGGCCGTATGATCGCCCGCTGTAAAAGCTCCGGCCCGCGCTTCCAGTATATCGCGGATCCCGATGGATTTCCGGTTCTGATACGGTCCGAAGCCGTAAAGTTCCACGCCTACGCGCGGGGTGACATCGAATTTTCCGAATCCAGCTTTCATTATCGCCTCCAGGTCTGCCTGTATGAAATCTCCATTTTCACGATATTTTGTTCGTTGCCGAGATTGTTTTTCCTTCCAGCCGCCTTATATTATAACATCAAAAAGCTATTTTGCAATAAAGAAATGATGTTATTATGTTTTCGATCGATAAAACTCACCACCCTCCGCGTCTGCTGAAAGACGGCCAACCGGTCTTTCCCATGCTGTTCTGGCAGACCTCTATCGAAGAACTGGACGGCCGCGCTTTCTGCGATGCCGGAGTCGAAATCTTCACGTTCACCCGTTCGTTTCAGGCGTATGACCATCCGTTCTACATTGGCGAAGATACTTATGATTTTTCCTTTTTCGACGGGGAGATCGAAAAGTTCCGCCGGGCCTGTCCGGGCAAATACTGCATCCCGCGGGTTTTTGTCTGCGCGCCGTACTGGTGGCTGGAAGCGCATCCGGAAGAATGCTGCCGCTACGCGCTTCCCACCGAGATCTACCGGCACGGTACCGAGGGGAAAATGTATACCCAGGGAACTTTGCATGAATCCATGGCATCCGAACTGTGGAAACGGGACATGGGCAAGGCGCTGCGCATGCTGATCCGGCATATCCGGACTTCGGATTATGCCGACTGCGTCGTCGGTCTGCACCTCGCCAACGGTCACTGCGGCGAATGGCATTACTGGGGCGCCGGTCTGAAGCCGGATATCAGCAAACCGATGCAGGCTTATACGGGCGATGCCGATGCCGCGCCGGGAAAACGGGGTTGGCATTTCTATGACCGCTTTTTTCAGGCTGAATACGATGCCATAGTCCATTTCGCCCGGATCGTCAAGGAAGAAACGAACGGTGATTATCTCAATGTGGTATTTTTCTGTTACAACACGGGGAACAGCCTGGAGCCCGCTCACGGGGCAGCGGAACAGTTGCTTGCCGCGCCGGAGATCGACATCATCGCGGCGCCGCACAGCTACCATTACCGTGCTCCGGGCGACAGCGCTTATTTTCGGAATTTTCCCGCCTCGGTCGCCGCTCACGGAAAACTGTTCATGGACGAAGCCGACGACCGGACCTGGCTGTCCCTGAAGAAACCCCATCCGCAAACCCGTCCGCTGGGAGCCTCTACGCCGGAAGATTCGCTGATGCTGATCCGGCGCGAATTCGGCAATGCCCTGACGCACAACACCGGCATGTGGTATATGGACATCGACGGCAATGCGTTCCATGACAACCGTCTGATGGCCGAGATCGCCAGCCTTCATGCCTGGGGTGTCCGGTCCCTGGCCAGGCCGCGTCCCCGCTGTTCCGAAGTCGCCGTGTTTTATGACATGCGCGGCAATTATTACCTGCCGAAATGCTATGACGGCATGACTCCTTACAATTTCATGACATCCGACCGGATCGACCGTCTGTGCCGGGCCGGGGCGCCTTTCGACCTCTATCTCGCCGGTGATGTCTGTCTGCCTGAGATCCGCCGTTACAAAGTGCTGATCTTCGTGAACCTGGTCGCACCGTCCCCGCAGGTTCGGCAGGCGATCGAGTCGCTTAAAGGCGGCGGCAGGACCCTGATCTGGTCCTACGCTTCGGGTCTGTTCGGCAGCGATGACCGGCCGGATGTCCGGAATATGACCTCATTGACCGGACTGGACGGTTTCAGGTTGGCCGAAGCCGCGGATTTTCCCGCCTCCGGCACGCAGGAAGCCGTGACGCAGAAACCGGGCGTGCTGCCGCTGGGAGCGGAACGCGATTTTCCGGACTGGCGTTCCGTCTACTCCTGGGATCCCGAGCCGTCCATCGCCGTGCTTCGCCGGGAATACGCCCGTGCCGGAGTCTGGAATTACCTCGATACTCCGGACACGCTGCAGGTTTCGGACGGCGCATTGATGATCCACGCTGCCGAATCCGGATGCAGGACGATCCGGCTGCCGCAGCCGAAAAACGTGACCGACATCACCACCGGCGAAGAACTCGGCCGGCTCCGGGAATGGACGATGGAACTTACGGCGCACGAAACGCGCATCTTCCTGCTGGATTGACCTTTTTTCGCCGGATCATGGAGTTTTTTGCGGAAAAAGCGGTAAAAACCTTCGAAAAAACTTGAATTTCAACCGCTTTGAGCGTATATTTTCCTTTTGTAAAAAACATAATCTTAACAAGGAGATAAAAATATGGATTACGATTTCAGTGCAATCGAAAAGAAATGGCAGAAATACTGGCTGGAGAACAAGACTTTCAAGGCCCAGGACTGCTGCAAGGACAAACAGAAACTCTATGTGCTGGACATGTTCCCGTATCCCAGCGGAGCGGGTCTGCATGTGGGACATCCGGAAGGCTATACTCCCACCGATATTTTCTGCCGGTTCAAACGCATGAACGGCTTCAACGTGCTGCATCCGATGGGCTGGGATGCCTTTGGTCTGCCCGCGGAACAGTATGCGATCGAAACCGGGACGCATCCGGCAGTCACCACCAAAAAGAATATCGAAACCTTCAAGCGGCAGATCCAGTCGCTGGGATTCAGCTACGACTGGGACCGCGAAGTCAATACCACAGATCCGAAATATTACCGCTGGACTCAGTGGATCTTCCTGCAGCTCTACAAAAAAGGTCTCGCCTATGTGGATGAAGTTCCCGTGAACTGGTGTCCCGCGCTGGGAACCGTGCTCGCCAACGAAGAAGTGATCGACGGCCGCAGCGAACGCGGCAATCATCCCGTGATCCGCAAGCCGATGCGCCAGTGGGTGCTCAAGATCACCGAATACGCGGAACGTCTGCTGAAAGATCTCGACGGCCTCGACTGGCCCGAAGGGATCAAGGAAATGCAGCGCAACTGGATCGGCCGTTCCGAAGGCGCCGAAGTCACGTTCCAGATCGACGGTTCGGACAAGAAAGTGACAGTGTTCACGACCCGTCCGGACACTCTGTTC
>JAZUCR010000136.1:0-1659 GCA_045639225.1 Victivallales bacterium | reverse complement strand
CACCTCCGGGAACGCGGCCAGTTCACAAGCGTTATCGAGCTGTCCTTCAAACAGTTTCGATGAAATGCCGAATTGAATTCGACGACCGCCGAATTCTCGTAGCCGTCAGAAGCGGCAACAACATCGCCCTCCGCCGTGCCGGAGCCTACATCCGGAAGGCTGCACGAAACAGGGTCACCACCTCGGATAAAGCATCCGCACCCGGCTCACCGCCTCATACCCGGCAGGGACTGCTCAAACAGTCTCTGCTTTTCGGCATGGACAGCCGACGGGAATCAGTGGTGATCGGTCCGGCCGAATCGATAATCGGCACGGCGATGGTGGCACACGAATTCGGCGGAAGATACCGCAAACGCTGCTATCCGAAGCGTCCGCTGATGGGGCCGACGCTTCAGAAAACGGCAACAAAACTTCCCGACCTCTGGGAAAAATCTGTCAAATAACAAGGAGAAAACCACATGGCAATTGTTCTGGGCCTCAATGCAAAACTGCTTCGCGGCGCGGCCGGTTCCACCGGCTCCACCGAAGTCAAAAACGTGAAGGACCTCACTCTGAATCTGGAGAGCGGCGAGGCCGATGTCACGACCAGAGCCACTGGCGGCTGGCGTGCCTCGGCGGCCACCCTGAAGGAAGCCAGCCTCGAATTCGGCATCCTCTACGATACCGAAGACGCGGACTTCCAGGCGTTCCAGTCTGCCTACTTCAGCAACACTCCGCTGGCTCTGTTCATCACGGACGGCAATGGCGGAGGGCTCGACGCTGACTGGTCGATCACCGCATTCACTGTGGAGCAGCCCCTGGAAGAAGCGGTCTCCGTGTCGATCACCGCGAAGCCGACCGCATCCACCCGTGCTCCGGCGTGGGTGTAAGAGGAGGCGTGACCGATGAAAAGTTTCACCGATAATACGGGCCGGACGTGGACTCTCGCGGTGACCGTGGGCACGATCAAGCGTGTCCGCGCTCTCTGCGATGTGGATCTGGCGAACATCATCACCATCGATGCGGGGACAACCCCGAAGGTCGATCTGCTGGAGAAGCTCGGCAGCGATCCGGTGCTTCTGGTGGATGTGCTTTACGCGGCAGTCAAACCGGAGGCCGACGCCAAAGGCGTGACCGACGAGGAATTCGGCCGCGCCATGTCCGGGGACGCCATCGAAATGGCGACCACCGCTCTGCTGGACGAGGTGATCGATTTTTTCCCCGAGACGAAGCGCAAGGTCTTCCGGAAAATTCTGGACGCGACCCGGCGCTTCGAAACCAGGGGAAAGGCGGCGCTTCAGGCGCTTCTGGACGATCCCGCTTTGGACGGCAAAATCGACGAGGCGCTCGCACAGTTGATGACCTCGTCCTCGAACTCGCAGGGATCGCAGGAGTAAATCCCGACCCGTTCACGCTCCGCGAGCTGGTGAAGCTCGCGGATGCGCGGGGTCGCTTCGAATGGGAGCAGACTTCGGCGCAGATGGCGCTCATCGTGAATCTGCTCCGCGACCCGAAGAAATCCCAGCCTGTCAAGGCGGAGGATTTCAATCCATATCGTGCGCGTTCCAGGGACAACTTCATCCCGAATGTCCCGGTATCCGTCCTGAAAGACATCTTCGTAAAGAAATAAGGAGGCTCCATGTCCCTATCCGGCTCCATCCGCGCCGGAGCAGCTTATGT
>JAZUCR010000135.1:0-3039 GCA_045639225.1 Victivallales bacterium | reverse complement strand
CCAGGAACCGCTCCCGAAAGAATTGGACGATGGGCTGCTGACCCGTCTGATGCAGGGTGAAAACGAGATCTATCTGTTGTTTCAGTCCGGCGTGTTTCTGGGATATGGTTTGCCGAAAGACGCGGTGGAATATGATTTCCCGTCCTTCCGGATGAAATTGGTGTTCGGCACCCGGCCGAAAGCCTTTTTCTCCGCCGGGGAAGATTATGGACTGTTCAAAGTCACCCGGAAAACCGGAACCGCCGAACCTTGAAAAAACACGGCGCGCCCTTGCATTTCCGTTTTGCGGTGATATGTTACCCGAATATGATTGAGGAGAATTGAATATGCCGTTCGATATCGAACATAAACTGGTGGTGGCGATCGCTTCGAGTGCGGTGCTTACGCTGGACGGGGCGCGCGATGCGTTCCGGGAACACGGTTTGGAAGCCTACCGGAAATATCAGCGCGAACATCAGCACGACGTGCTGGAAAAAGGCCCGGCGTTTGCATTCGTCAAACGCCTCCTGAATTTCAACCGTCTCTTTCCCGAGATCCAGCCGGTCGAAGTTGTTTTGATCAGCCACAATGATTCGGATACCGGTCTGCGGATCATGAATTCTCTCAAGGCGTATGATCTGGATATCTGCCGAGCGGCATTCATCACCGATCAGTCTCCCTACCGTTATCTGGATGCCTACAACGCATCGCTGTTCCTCTCGAAAAATGCCAAAGACGTCGAGGCGGCGATCCAGGCCGGTTATGCTGCCGGCACCGTGCTGCCCAGCGCACTGAACGATGATCCCGATGATGATTCGCTCCGCGTCGCGTTCGACTTCGACGGCGTGCTGGCCGATCCCGCCAGCGAACTGATCTACAAGGGCGAAGGTCTGGCCGGATTCCACAAGGCCGAGGCCGAACAGGCGGAAATTCCCTGTCCGCCCGGACCTCTGGCCGATCTGTTCCGGAAACTTTTCCAGCTGCGCGAACTGGAATGCGAACGTCATGCCAGAGAACCCGAATACCGCCGCAGACTCTCGATTTCCATCGTGACTGCCCGCAGCGCTCCGGCGCATGAACGGGTCGTTTCAACGCTGCGCAAATGGAATATCACCACCGACCAGACGTTCTTCCTGGGCGGGGTGGACAAAGGCCGGATCCTGGCAGCCCTGCGGCCGCATATCTTCTTCGACGACCAGATCCATCCGCATCTGGATGTGGCGAAGGATTACACCCCATCCGTGCATATCCCGATCCATCCGTACGATACGGAAAAATCCGCCGGCTGATCATTCTTCCTAAAAAGGATTCCGGTCATAACAGAGTCCGGATTTTCCGGAATGCCGCGGCGGCTGCCCGGTCCGCGTTTTCCCGGGCCTTTTCCGCCTGGCGCAAGGCTTCCGGATAGGAATCGATGATCCCGAAAACATGCCGGGAGATTTCATCGGCTCCGGAGACATTCAATTCGAGGATCCAGTTCTGCATCCCGAGATCGCGCCACATCTGACCTTTGAACGTGTCTTCGGCCTGACGCAGCAGAATGGCCGGCTTGCCCGCGGTGATGAAGATGATCGGGGAATGCATTTCCATGCTGACGAGACTGTGCGCCGCCGCATAGATGGTCTGCGCTTCGTCCGTGATCCAGTATTCCCGTTTCAGTACCACCCGTTCCTTGATTTTTTCCGGCAGCGGCTCGTAAAGATAACGGCGCCCCATCGGGACCTGGTAGGTCATTTCCGGGCAGATCAGGACCTTCAGACCGCTCTTTTCCACGACCTCGGCGATGACCTGACGCATTTTTGCCATGTCCGCCTCGAGATGTTCTTCGCTGGGCAGCTGACGTTTCGGGTCTTTGTAATAAAAATGGTCGTCATCGAAATCGGCCGGCGTATAACGCAGACGCGGGATCACACAGATGAATTTTCCCGGTTCCAGACCGTTTTCACGCAGATATTGTTCCGCACCTGCATTTTTTCCCAGCTGCAGTGCAAAGGTGGCATCGGGAGCGAAATCAATGACCGGACAAGCCAGCTGCTGCTGACGCAGAAAATACTGCGAGAGCGAATCCCGGCAGTAGATAAAAGCCGCGTCATTCAGGATCGCTTTCTTTTCCTCGGTCCAGAGTCCGTCGGCGGAAATGCCGTAAAATCCATACGGTTTTTTCGTGCGGGCTCGCCATTCCTGCAAGGACCAGCGTTCCATTCCCGGACCGGAGCCGTTGATCATCATACTGCATTTTTCAAACGCTTCCTGAATTTCCGCATCGCTTTCGACGATCCGGAGTCCGGGAAAGTTTTCCAGCAGCATTTCGCGGACCCCGCGGTTGATCTGGCAGGGCCAGAGCCAGACGGGCACTTCCGGCAGATATTTTTTCGCGAGATTCAAAAATCCCGGGGTATGGGCGATATCTCCGATGTTTTTGGACTGCCAGCTGCTCCGCAGTAAAACCGGTTTCATTTTTCAAACTCCTGCAATGTTCAAGGTTCAGCGGACGGTCAAAACTTTTTCCGCTTTTTTCCCGGAAGCCAGATCGGTTGCCGTGACTTTCCAATCTCCGGCAGCCGCATTGAGCGGAATGACAATATTCCAGCGGCAGATGCCGTTTTCCAAGGCGGCGAAAGTCGAATCGTCGGTCAGTTTCCCTGCGGCGTCCCGCACTTCGATCCGGACCGGATGGATGCTCTCCACAGTCTTCCCGGAAGCATATTCCACTGCGATGCTCAGATCGACCGTCTGGCCTTTTTTCGCGGACGATGCCGTTTTCAGGCGGACCGCACCGATCTTTTCCGGCAGCAGCAGGAAGAGCCGGCCGATGTGTTGGGCATCATAGTCTGCCTTGATAACGGTATTCCCTTCCTTGATCTCGAACGGAACTTCGCGCCCGGTTCCCAGCTCGTAAACCGCACCGGTTGCGCTGCGTCTGATCTGAAACGTCCCGGCATTCGGAACGCTTTTTTCCATGACCTTCTTATAGGGACCGAAATAATCGCCGAAGGGGCGTTTGTGGTTGACCGTGAAGAGATAAGCGGCATCGCCGGAACTGCGGACCCAGGTGACCAG
>JAZUCR010000134.1:0-9292 GCA_045639225.1 Victivallales bacterium | reverse complement strand
AATGTGCTTGACAATTTGCCCTAACACTGCCAAATTATACTCTTGAGATCCCATGTTTCTGTCCTTTGTCTTGTCGCAGAGAAAAAGGTAGCTTGGGATCTCTTTTTTGTCAAGTCAGAAAAATTTTATGGGATTTCTGTGCGTAAAATCCGGGTTTTTTGTTTTACCGGTTGGATTTTGACCGGATTTATGCTATATTATAATGATTTATTCACAATAAAAACCGCGGAGCGCCCGTTAAGGGATCCGAGACGGGAGTTTGGGTCATGAAAATCATCAAATGTTCGGAGTCCGGGAGCCAGGCACAGCTGAAAGCGCTGTACGACCGGCCGGATTGCCCGAAGGAAATAGAACAGGCCGTGGCGGCGATCGTGGAAGAAGTCCGTCGGGACGGGGATGCGGCGGTCTGCCGTTTCCTGAAAAAATTCGATTCGCAGGATCTGACGCCCGCGCAGCTGCGGGTGACCGAAGCCGAATTCGAAGCCGCGGAAAAACAGCTCGATCAGACCTCCAAAGATGCAATCCGACTGGCCTTGTCGCATATTCAGGATTTTGCCCGCCGCCAGATGCCGAAGGCATGGACCTATTCCCCGCGTGACGGGGTCGTGCTGGGCGAACAGTTCACACCGATGGACCGGGTGGGCTGCTACATTCCCGGCGGGACTGCGCCGCTGGTGTCGACCGTGCTGCATACGGCGGGGATCGCCGCGGCGGCCGGAGTCAAAGAGATCGTCGCCGCCACACCGCCGAAAAAAGACGGCACCATGCATGCCGCCACGTTGTATGCGATGAAAGCCGCGGGCATCAAAGAAGTCTACCGGATGGGCGGCGCGTATGCGATCGCCGCGCTGGCTTACGGCACGGCAACGGTTCCGGCGGTGGACAAGATCGTCGGGCCGGGCAATGCGTATGTGGCGGCGGCCAAGAAAATCGTTTACGGCAAAGTCGCGATCGACATGGTGGCGGGTCCTTCCGAGATCATGGTGGTGGCCGATTCCGCCGCCAAACCGGAATTCATCGCCGCGGATATGCTTTCCCAGCCGGAACACGGCAGCGGTCTGGGACAGGCCGTGCTGGTTACCGACGATCCCGCGCTGCCCGCGAAAGTGCAGTCCGAGATCGAACGGCAGAAACAGCTGCTGACCCGACAGGCTACGGTCGACCGCGTGCTGGAACACGGCGTTTATATGATCGTGACGCGTTCGCTGGCCGAATCGCTGGAGATCGCCGGCAAATATGCGCCGGAACACTTGGAACTGATGATCGCCGATGCCCCGGCGCATGCCGGAGAGATCAAGGCCGCGGGTGCGATCTTCATGGGGCCGTGGACTCCGGAACCATCCGGCGATTTCACGGCCGGTCCGAGCCATGTGCTGCCGACCGGCGGCACCGCCCGGTTCTTCCATGGACTGTCCGTGATGGATTTCCTGCGCCGGAGCAGTCTGGTGCATTATGCCCCGGACGCGTTGGAAAAAGAGATCCCGGCGAACGTCCGGTTTGCGGAGATGGAAGGGCTGGACGCCCACGGCCGAAGCGCCGCCATCCGCGGAGAACAAGATTAACAGGGAAGCGATACCATGAATTACCAGTCCTATTTCCGCCCCGGCATCGACGCGATGGAAGGCTATACGCCCGGGGAACAGCCCAAAACGATGGATATCATCAAGCTGAATACCAACGAGAGTCCGTTCCCGCCGGCGCCCGGCGTGAAACAGGCCCTGCTGGATTTCGAAACGGTCCGGCTGCGCCGGTATCCCGACCCCGTTTCCTCGGTTTTGCGCGAGGAGATCGCGGCCATGAACGGCTACGGACCGGAAAATATCATCACCGGCAACGGTTCGGACGATCTGCTGACCATCCTGACCCGCTGTTTCACCGATGAGCACCGTGCGATGGCCTGTTTCGATCCTTCGTATTCGCTTTATCCGACGCTGGCGAATCTGCAGGGCGCGCCCTGCATCAGGGTCCCGCTGACCGATGATTTCGATATCCCGGATGACGTGCTGGAACAGGCCGCGGGAGCGAATCTGTTTTTCATTGCGCGGCCGAATGCGCCGACCGGCAATCTCTTTGCGAAAGCGAAAATGGAGCGGATCTGCGCGGAGTTCAAGGGTATCGTGGTGATCGACGAAGCCTATGCCGATTTTTCACGCGACAACTGTATGGAACTGGTGAAAAAATATGCGAATGTGGTGATCACGCGGACGTTTTCGAAGAGCCGTTCGCTGGCCGGACTGCGTTTTGCTTTCGCGGTGGCGCATCCGAAAATCATCGAAGGCATGATGAAGATGAAAGATTCCTACAATGTCTCGATGCTGACCCAGGTCCTGGCGCTGGCCTCGCTCCGCGATCCCGGTTATTTCGAAAAATGCGTCAACGAGATCAAGGCCAACCGGGAAGCTCTGGCGGAAGGTCTTCGGAAACTTTCGTTCGAAATCCTGCCATCGGAAACCAACTTTCTTTTTGTACGTCCGCCAAAAAATGCAAAAAAATATTTTGAGGACTTGAAATTGAAAAATATTGTAGTAAGGTATTTCCCCATGGAACGGACTTGCAATTATGTCCGTATCACAGTGGGTTCCGCGGCAGAAAATGCCGCGCTGCTGAAGGCGACCGAAGAGATTCTTTCGTGCTGACGGCTCCGAATCAAGAAGAGAATCAGGAAAGGCTGAACAAGTGGAAGAGTTTATTATTCAGACCGAAGAGCTGACGAAAGACTACAGCAGCTGGCTCCGCAAGACTCCCCGTCCGGCACTGGACCGGCTGACGATCTCCATTCCGAAAAACTGCATCTTCGGTTTTCTCGGACCCAACGGTGCGGGCAAGACGACCACGATCAAGATCCTGATGGGACTGATCCGTCCGACCGGCGGCAAGGCGACGGTTCTCGGCAAGCCTTATGACGATGTGGAAAGCAAGAACCGGATCGGTTTTCTGCCGGACAGTCCGGCTTTCACGCCGACTTTGTCGGCCACGGAATTTCTGGATGTCTGCGCCCGCCTGCTGAAGATCCCCGGTGAACGCCGGAAAAAACGGATCGAGGAGGTCCTCGAGATCGTCCGGATGACCCAGCATGCCAAATCCAAGATCGGGACTTTTTCCCGCGGCATGCTGCAGCGGATCGGTATCGCGCAGGCGATCCTGAACGATCCGGAACTGCTGATCCTGGACGAGCCGCTGCTGGGGCTGGATCCCTACGGCCGGCAGGAATTCAAAGAGATCATTCTGGGACAGAAGCGCGACTTCCACGCTTCGGTCTTTTTCAGCAGTCACATTCTCTCCGATGTGGAGGAGATCTGTGATTGTATTTCCATTCTGAACAAGGGACGGCTGTTGTGCTCCGGTCCGCTGCAGACTCTGCTTTCCGGCGGCGGCAAAGGAGTCACGGTGGATGTCCGGAGTGAAGACGCGCTGCGCGAACTGGTGGTGTATGCCAAACAGACGAACCGCATCGCCGACGGCGAATGGGAACTGCTGTTCGAACAGAAGGATCCCGCTGTGGAAGCCAAAATAAATGAGTTGGTCGGGCGATTCGGCGACCGGGTCCAGATCCGGAGTGCCAATGAAGAGCTCGAGTCGTTTTTCTTTAAGAAAATTGAACAGGATAATGCTGCAAAGATGAACTGAGTTCTTTGCGCTTCCGCAGAAAACCCGAAAAACAAAGGAGAAAAAGATGGGTGAGATCATTGCAATTGCAAGCGGAACTTGGAAAAATATTCTGAGAATGAAAGTAGTCTACTTTCTGATCGTCTGCGTATGGATACTGGTGGGGATCGCTTCCATGTATGAGATCCTGACCATCGGATATCATAAACCCCTGATGATGGACGTTTCGCTGGTGCTCAATGCGATCGCGGCCTCGCTGACCGTCCTTTCGGTGACTTTCGAAATCCCGCGCGAACTGCGCCAGGGCGTGGCGGCGACGCTGCTGACCAAATCCCTGGGCCGGACCCAGTATCTTGCCGGCAAGGCTGTCGGGATCTGCGTGGCCGGCGCGGTGATCTGCACCCTGATCGCCGCCGGTTCTTTTGTGATCTACTCCCAGACTTTTGCCGTGACCATCGCCGGGACCATGCTGAAAGCCCAGCTGATGCTGATCATCAGCATCATTCCGATGTCCGCGATGGCGGTGTTTTTCGCCACGATCTTTCCGGAAGTGGTCGCTCCCGTGCTGACCATCCTGGCCATCTGGTTCAGCTATTCCACCGGCATCCTTTCCCATATTCCCGTCCTTTACGGCGGCATCCTGCCCAACCTGGATTTCTTCAATTTCAGATCCCATGCCGTTTACCTGCATCCCATCCCGGGTTTCTATATGATACTGGCCACGCTGTGGGGGATCGCTTATGCGCTCTTCCTGCTGATGTTAACCAGTTTCTTCTTCAAGGCCAAAGACATTAAATAATCCATCCCGAGGTGAACGAAATGAAAAAAGATACCGTAGTCCGCGCATTGATCATGATCGTTTCGCTGGCCGCCGCTTCCTGGCTGGCCATGATCCTTACTCCCATGCAGAATGAGATCACCCGCGAAAAGCGCCTGCTGACCAAGGCCCCCGTCGCCGGTCTGCATAAGTTCCTCGCCGACGTCGCCTGGATGCGCTTCGTCAATTATGCCGGCGGTCTCGCCACGATCGACACCACCAACGTCGACAAAGTCAGCCGGATGCTGCAGGACATCATCGCCTACGACCCCAATTTCATCGAATCCTACCAGAGCGGTATTCTCAGCATTTCCAATGCGGATCCCAAGCTCGCCGTCAAGATCCTGACCGACGCCTGCTCCAATCCGCATTTCAGACACAATGTCCAGATCCCGTTCTATGCGGGTTTCATTCTGTCCCGTACCATCGTCGATCAGAACGATCCCGACAAGGTCCTGTCGCATCCCGATTACGCGGCGGCCGCCCGGTTCTTCCGGATGGCGATGCAGCGTTCCCGTCATCCCGAACCCTACATCATCAGCAATTACATCCGTGCCAAAGCCAAAATGCGCGGCGGCGATGAATATTATGCCATGCTGGCCGTCCTCTACGAGGAATGGAAGATGTCCCGGGTCAAAAAAGGCGATTTGCTGCCTGCGGATTACTGCCGCATCCCCGACATCGAAGCCCGTATGATGCGCGCTGCCCGCGAGGCCAAATATCCGGTCGACGATGACGGTCGTCTGGTCAAGCCTTCCAAGGCCTCTCTCGAGCTGATCGCCAAGGTCCAGAAGGAAGCTTTCGCCGACAATCATCTCTGCACCAACTGCATCACTCCGACCCGGGCGGGCGACAAATTCTGTTCGGTCTGCGGTCAGCCCGTCGCCGTCGTCTGGGGCGTCTGCTCCAAATGCAGCCATGTCCTGCCTGACCAGGTGAATTTCTGCCCGTCCTGCGGACAGAGACAGTAATTCCGTTCGGAGATTCCTGCAATGAAAATGAAGACCGGTCTGTTTTTTCTGATCGTACCGGTCTTTTTGCTTTATTTCGTTTCGGAAGCGTTTCTCCGCTGCGCCGCGGTGGCCAACATCAACCCGGAAAAGGTCAAGCTGGATAATATCCTCAACGAGCTGCCGGAATCCATCCGCGACATCGTCACCTACCGGATCATGCATACGGATCTCACCAATGCACTGGCCAAGGCGACCGACGAAGAGGAGAAACTTGCCCTGCTGGCGCAGCTGGGCGATTACTCCCGCGATATCCGCGAGAAGGAAAACATTTTCCGTCTCCTCCGCAGCAGATATTCGGACCGGCCGCAGTCCGCGGTCGCTTATGTCTATTATCTGCTCCGCAAGGAATCGCCCGATCAGATTACCGTCCCCCAGTTCCACCAGTATCTGCGGAAATTTCCGCAGATGGAACAGTTCAACATCTGGGCGATGGGGCTCAACCGGCTGTCCGCGCTGAAGATGTCCGAGCCAGAGAAGATGAATTTCATGCTCCCGCTGCTCGATTTGAAGCCGGAATACCGCGATTATTCCATTTTCTATACCGAACTGGTCCGGCTGGGAACCAAATACAACAAGCCGCAGATCGCCAACCGCGCCGATGTCCTGATCGACGAGAGCCGGCTGCGCGACAGCATTGCCGATGTTCTGATGGAACAGGAAATCCAGCAGGAAAACCGGAAGCGCTCCGCCGCCAGGGGGAACGCAAAGGGTAAGGGGAAATAAATCATGTTTGCTATTGCTCTTCTGACTTTGAAACGGATGCGGGAACCGGCATTTTTCATCTTCCTGGGGATCGCCCTGGTAATGGCTTTCATTTTCGCGGGTCTGGACCCGATCGCCCAGCAGCTGAGTTCCGATTCGATCTTCGCTCAGGTGATCGATGCCAACCGCAGTAAAAGTCCGCTGCTTACGGCCGCCTTTATCATGTTCGTGATCTCCGCCTTTTTCGGCGGGTTCCTGGGCGCCGCGGAGATCCCGCGCGATATTTCGTCCGACCTGATCCTCATTCTGCTTTCCAAACCGATCCGCAAACTCAGCTATATGCTCGGCAAATATCTCGGCATGCTGATCATCTGTCTTTCCCTGTATGTTTCGTCGCTGGTCGTCATTTTTCTGTCCCACTGGATCCAGACCGGTGAACTGTATCCCCTGCTTCTGATGCTCAAACAGCTGTATCTGATCCTGGCTTTCCTGCCTTTCTGCGGCATGATCATCATGATCTCCTGTTTCACCGGCGAACTGGCAGCCATGGTCATATCCTTCCTCTATCTGCTCTTTTCCCTGTCGTTCAGCTTCCTGCCGATTGCGGCGGCGATGCTCCCGAAAGGCGTGGCAGGATATGCCGGAGCCGTCGGTTTTGTCATCTATTATCTGTTCCCGAATTTCATTTTCTATTTCCAGGACTTCAAGATGTTCGGACTGGTGTTTTTCATGCTCCTGATCTATTCCCTGTCGCTGTCCTTCATTTTCCTGTTCATCGCGGTGGGGAGACTGGAAACCATGGACTATTCCAAAAATTCGGATGTCTGAACCTGATCCGGAGGGCGTATGAATAAATTCTGGCGTTCGAAATTGCTGATCCTGCTCCTCGGAGCAGTGTGCGGTCCGGTGCAGGCCGATGTCTTTTCGCTTTTCCCGTTCCAGTCCGGAGGGACCGCTTCCGGAGTGGACAATGCGCTTCACAGCAGCGAACTGTGGACCGAGGATGTCGAGATCAACGACCATCGGCTCGATCTGCAGGTAGCTCTGGTCGGAAAAAATCTGAATCAGGCCGTGCGCGATTTGCGAGGGCTGTATAAGAACGGCACCGCCGCCATGAATTCCAATTCCTTCCTCTTCGAGGTCCCCCTGGCGTCAGGCGCCCGCCGGAGATATTTCCTGGTCGAGCTCAAGGGCATGATCCCCACACTCCAGTTCTCGCTGATCCTGCCCGCCGGATTCAAGGCGAATAAAAGAGCCGTCTGGCCGTCCGAACTGCCGCTGCCGCCCGGCGCCCAGGCCCGGACCGTCATGCTCCTGCCCAAACGCAATTCCGTCTACGGTCTGTTCGATTCGCCTTTCCCCGCATCGCAGTCGCTGGCCGATATGGCGCGCCGTCTCGAAGGGAGCGGCTGGAAAAGCATGGGGCAGGAGTCCCGTTCTTCCCGGCAGGCGTCAGGCGAGGTTTTTCTGCAGGAAAACGGCCGGCAGATCATGGTGATCTCCGTTCAGGATTCCGCCTCCGGCAGAGGCAGCACCGGTTCGGTTTATCTGCGTAAGATTTCCGGCAGATAAACCAATTACTTCGTTTTCGGTCCGCTTTCCGCCAGCCAGCCTTTCAGCCGGCAGTAAAGCGTATCGCCCATCTGGTAATATCCCGCCGGGGCAGGATGGACCCCGTTGTTCTGACGCGAAATCCTGGCGGGATTGCCCTCGTTGACCGGCTGGACCAGCTCAGGATAATTGTTTTCCGTGTCGATATTGATGTAAACCGGGACGATGTTGAATTTCAGTTCTTTGCTCTTCCGGAGCAGGGCGCGGTTGTAATAATCCAGATTTTTGCGGTACTGCCAGCTGGACTGTCTGCTGGCATAGCTCTTGCCGAAACCATCCTGATTCGAGCCGGGAATATGCTGGAAAACAAAGATTTCCGGAGCCGGTTCGAGTTTCCGGAATTCACCGATCAGTTTTTCCATGTTGGCAATGGATTTTTTCGTGATCTCGGCGATCGTGTCATCCGTGGCAAGGAAAAAGTCGTTCAGCCCGAGCTGGAAGCTGACCGCGTCCGGCACTTTGCCGCCGTTGTTGCGTTTGAAATATTCGTTGAGGTCGAACACGCCCTTGCCGTTCTTTTCGAAGAGGAACGGACTGTTGAATCCGAGCGGACGGTCCGGGTGCATGCCGTCGTTTTTGGATTTGCCCGTGAAACCCCAGCGGGTCAGGAACGATTCCCAGCGCCAGCCGCCGTAACCCTCATGTCTGCCGAGACCGCGGCTGCGCGTTCCGATGCAGGTGAATTCCGGGTTGCCGGGCTTCTTCATCAGTTCCGCCACGCGGTTGGGATAATGGCCCGCGCCGGTCTGGCTCGCACCGACCATGAGCAGGGAGATTTTTCTGCCTTTGCCCGCATCCTGCGGCACGACCACCACTTCCGATTCCGCTTCGGCGACGACCCCCGCGTCATTGATCACGCGGATCTTCCATTTCCAGGTGCCGACATCTTTCTTTTGGGGCGTGAAACGCCATCTCTTCAGGTCGTTCCGGCCTTTCTGGCAATCCACATCGAATACATAATTGGCGGGATTGACCACGGTGACGATATTGTTGAAATACACGTTCATTTCCACGCCCGGAACGGCATAGATTTTTTCCGGCACCAGCAGCCGGACGTTTTCGGCGGCGGACAGCAGTCCTGCCAGCAGAACCAGCACAGAGGTAAAAATTCGGCAGTTCAGTTTTTTCATTTTATGATCTCCTTGGTAAGACAGATTCGCTATTTCAGCCGCGGTCGGCCGTTGGCTGATGATCTCAGTAATACCAGTTACTGTACTCTGTTTTCCCCCGTTGTCAAGTCCGTATGAATAAAAAATTGGTTTTTTATCGCCGTGGGGCAGGGCGGCAGCAGCGGCGATCCGGTGATCTCGCGTCATGCCAGGAAGAGCGCGTTTTTCCTATTCGTTCTTGCATGACCCGGCCGCCTTGGATCGATCAGAATTTCTTCGGGAGGCAATGTTTTGAATTATTGCAGCGGGAGGGCTCCTCCGCATCAGGCAGAACCCTTTCTGGGCAGGAAATCCGGCTCTCCGCCGTCCGCTTCAAACCACTGAAATTTCCGTTTTTCCCCGTGGATCAGCCATTCGGAGGGACAGGAGTTTTC
>JAZUCR010000133.1:0-7363 GCA_045639225.1 Victivallales bacterium | reverse complement strand
GGATTTTCCCGCACTTGCAAAATTCGCCGAGTCAGAGTATATTAGATCCAGGACGGGTCCAATACGGCCTGATGACAGACAGACCACCAACCGAAGGATAACACCATGAAAAACAAACCGATCCTCTGCAAGCCGGTTCCGGGCGGCATGACCGAACAGGAAAAAGCCGAAGCCGGACTGCTCTACAACCCCAACCGCACCACGGAAATGGCCGATTACCGTTTCAAGATCCAGGATGCGATTTATGAATACAACCAGTTCCGGCCGTCACAGGTTCAGGAACGGCGCGATTTCCTGGCGAAGATCTTCGGGAAGATCGGCAAGAACTGCAATATCCTGCCGCCGTTCAAATGCGATTACGGCTTCCGCATCGAGGTCGGCGAAAACTTTTTCGCCAATTACAACTTCATCGTGCTGGACGGCAATTACTGCCGGTTCGGCGACAATGTCTGGATCGCGCCCAACGTGTCGATCCTGGCGGCGGGGCATCCGCTCGACATGCAGGACCGTATCGACGGCTGGGAATATGCCTTCCCCGTGACGGTCGGCAACAATGTCTGGATCGGCGGCTCGGTCACGATCATCGGCGGAGTGACCATCGGCGACAACGCGGTCATCGCGGCCGGTTCGGTGGTCATCCGTGACGTTCCGGCGGATACCCTCGTTGCGGGAAATCCGGCGCGCATCATCCGCAGGATCACGGCCGAAGACCGCAAAAAATATGCGTGGGCGGAACAGGACCGTAAATAACCGGGAGGCGTTGATATGTTTCTGCCCGATCTGAATGAATACGGCATCATCGATGCGCACATGCACCCGTATCTGGCCAAAGACCGGAATTTTCCCTTTGCCGTTCCGGCGACCTATGAGGAATTCTTTGCCGAGCAGCGGCGGGCGGGGATCACGATGTCCTGCGGGTCGTTCAACATCATCAACGACGGCAGCGATTTCAACGTGATCCGGGAATGCAACCGGCGGGTTCTGGAAGTCCATGACGCTTTTCCGGACCAGTATCTTCCCGGCGTGAACGTCCATCCGAATTTTCCGGAAGAATCCTGCGCCGAAGTCCGGAAATTCCACGATCTGGGATTCCGCTGGATCGGCGAGATCGCCGGCTATGTGATGAATTACTCCATCTACTGCGCCGGAGGGCTGCTTCAGGTCATGGATCTGGCGCAGGATCTGGAGATGGTTCTGAATATCCACTGCTGCACGGGTCTTGGCGATGTGGAAAACATCCTGAAGAATTTTCCCCGGCTCAAATTGCTGGTCGCGCATCCCGGGGCACCCTCGCCGATGGCCAACTTCACCCTGGCGCAGAGATACCCGAATTTATATTTCGATCTTTCCGGCAGCGGACTGCCCCGCTGGGGCATGCTCAAAAAAGGAATCGAGATGCTGGGTCCGGAACGGATCCTTTTCGGCACCGACTTTCCCGTAGTAAATCCGGGAATGTACGTCGCGGGGGTCTTTTTCGAGCATCTGACCGAGACGGAAAGAAAGCTGGTCCTGCGGGAAAACTTTCTGCGCCTGAGCGGTTACAGTCTTTGACCGCGCTGGAGGGGTCTTTTCCATCATGGTCATTCCCCTTTCCGGGAAAAAACACTTTAATAATTCTGAGTCTTTCCTTCTCTGGTTCCATTACATGAAACCGTTCAATTGAAGAAAACCTGCATTCACAGAAAAAACAATTTGACAAATGCAAAATCCGGAGTATAGTTATTCACTGATGCAGTGAGAGAAAAAGACCATGAAAGATTTGACCAGTTATGTTTTCAATTTTGAAGAATTGATCCGGGGAAATTTCCTGTATGTGGACAAGACGGAATATATCTGGAATCTGATCCGTCCCAGCAGTGCAGGATACTTTCTCTCCCGTCCCCGCCGTTTCGGCAAATCCCTGACCCTTTCCACGCTGAAGGCCGTATTCGAAGGAAAGAAAGAACTGTTCGAGGGACTGGCGCTTTACGACAAGCCGTATGACTGGAAACCATACCCCGTAATTCACCTGAGTTTCGGCGACTACAATCCGACCAATGATACACCGGATAAACTGAATATTTATCTGCTGGGAAAGGTTATGTCGATAGCGGAACAACTTGCAGTTCGGCTGCCGCCGATCAATGATCCCTCTGCTGCTTTCGGCAAACTTGTTGATAAAATTTATGAAAAGAGTAAAGTCGTCATTCTCGTGGATGAATACGACAAGCCCATTCTTGACAACATCTCCAATCCGCATGTGAAGGAAATTCAACAGTGTCTGAAGGGGTTCTACAGCGTCCTGAAGGACCGCAACACACAGGAGCGCTTGCTCTTTGTCACAGGAGTGAGCAAGTTCAGCCATGTGTCGCTGTTCTCCGACCTGAACAATCTCACCGACATCACCATGGATGCCAGATACGCCACTATGCTTGGCTACACGCAGGAGGAGCTGGAGACGAACTTCAGCGACCGCATCGCGGCAGTTGCGGGCGACCGTGACCTCGGCGAGTTCAAAGCTGAGATCAAGGCGTGGTACAACGGTTACCGCTTTCACAGCACCAGCGCCACGGTTTACAATCCGGTATCGCTGGCGAAATTCTTTGAGACCGGCGGAGAATTCAACAACTACTGGTTCTCCACCGGAACTCCCTCGTTTCTGCTGGAACTGATAAAAAAACAGCACTTTGATTTTGAGGAGGTGCTGAATACCCCCGTCTCCAATTTCGCCTTCGACGCTTACGAAATCGACCGATTGAATCCACTGACCTTGCTCCTGCAGACCGGGTATCTTACCATCGACAGTGCGGTCAAACGTTACGGCGATACGGTCTATCGGCTGCGCTTTCCGAATCTCGAAGTCAAAGGGGCTTTTGAAGCGTATCTTGCCGGAGATTGCAGCGGATTGATGGCGGATCAGGTCAAAGACTCTGTTTACAAACTCGCGGATGCGGTCACGGCCGGGGATGTCGACGGATTCATGGAAGCGATGAAAATATTTTTCGCCAAAGTGCCGTATGATGTTCACCTGAAAAATGAAAACAATTTCCATTTGCTGTTTTTTTCCATTTTCATGCTCCTCGGCATCAGCATTGAGGCGGAGTCCAGGACGAATGAGGGCAGAATCGATGCGGTTGCCTCAAACGAGGGTTTCGTGTTCGTATTTGAGTTCAAGCTCGACAAGACCAAAGAGCTTGCTCTGGATCAAATCAAAGACCGGGACTACTTCCGCCGCTACATGAATTCCGGCAAAAAGATTTTCCTCGTCGGTGTGAATTTCGACATGGAACGCGGACAAATCCAGGACTGGACATCACAGTCAGTGTAACAATCCATCCACATAGGCTCTGTTCGGCTCAGCCAGCGCGCACGAAGAGCTAATCAGTTCTTCTTCGGAGCATTATCTGGAACCAGCTCAATTTCATTAATTTACACCCGGGACACACGGGGCATGGATATAAAATCCATCAGACTGAAGGTAAAACTGTCATTTTTATCGGCCGCGATTGACTCATTCAATTTTTAGTCTCCCTCCTCAAATCCTCTCCGAAATTTGCAGCGGCCAAGGCGAGCAGCCTGGTCCTGCCGGTCAGATCCAGCCGGTCATAGATGTGCAGTAGTTCCTTCCGGATCGTGTCCTCGGGCATCCCCGTGGAATCGCCAAAATAATCGATCTTCATGTCGCGAAACAGCCGCAGAAATACCCCGACCGGCATATTTTCGATTTTCGCCTTGCCGCCGAGGTATGCGTTGATCGTGCTTTGCGTGATCCCCGCCAGTTCGGCAAGTTTCGTCTGGGTGCCGACCCGGCTGTAAAGTTCCTGCAAAGCGGCCAAAACTTCTTTTTCAGTCACCATATTGCCCCGCTTTTACGATTTTTCTCGTAAAATATCCGGCAAAACGATAAAAATCAAGAAAATTTCGTAAAAAATCGAGGAAAACGATTTGACTTATCGTTTTATTGAATATAAATTATCGAGCGAAACGATAATGGAGGCGTTATGACGAGGCTGAAACATTACAGGCTGATGACCAATCAGAAGCTGCGTGAAGTCGCGGCGAAGATCGGGCTGACGCCGGCAACAGTGCACGATGCGGAAGTCCGCGGGATCCTGACGCCGCGCCTGGCGGCGAAGTATGCGGCGGCATTTCCCGGAACCACCTGGCAGGATTTACTTGAACCCCCGCACGAGGGCGCGGGCAAACGGTAACAACAGATCCGACAGATCGGACAAAGATAAGGAGAAGGAGGACTGGATTTTAAAAACTGATGTTTGAGATGCGCGAGGTGCAGAAGGTCTATCAACTGCAAAACAGACCTTAAGATTATTGCACAAGTTTCAAAAAATTATAAACCTTTAATCGAAGGAGTTTGCCATGTGGGATAAGTTAGTAGATAATGTCTTAAGCTTTGGTTTTGCACTAGCATTTCTGCTTTTATTGGTGTTTGTTATTGGACCTGGGCTAAGAGAGTCAATGAAAGCCAAATCAGAGAAAGCCAAATCAGAGGAAGTCAAGTCAGAGGAAGTCCAGCCGAAGAATGGTGAGATTGTGTTTATTACCAATATATCTAATAGCTATGGACGAATTTCTCCAGCCATGTCAATATCTTTTATTTGTGGAAAGGAAGATCAAAAATTAGATGATATGATAAGTACATTTTACAAGGAAAATAAAAAGCTTGAATACAAAAAACGAACAGAGGATAGCGACAATTTGGATTTCATAAATTTTGAATCCTCTGTTAAAGAGTTCTGCCTCAGCATTGGAAAATATATAGAAAAAAATCCGCAAGGAAGGAATATTGAGTATTTAGGGAACCAGCAGACATTGACAGATCTTCCTGTTGGATCAACGTTTTATTGCTGGGCAACGGCTGATTGGAATAATGGCAATGCATGGGTGTGGTGGGCAAAAAAAATTGTAGTGAAGCCTGGAAAAAACGAGGTAAGTTTTGTTAATGATATTACGGCAATACAGCGATAACCGCAGATTCAGGAATGGGGTCTAGGGATTCGATACTGTTCCCGATAAAAGACTGTGAAAGAGGTCGAGGGAACAGTGTCAATGGGATGACCTTTTCAGGAAAGGTCATCCCCCTCGAAACCGGGACCCCTTTTCCAATGTCTTTTCATGGCTTTTTTTCATTACTTATTCACAGTGGTAACAGGACCATTAGTTTTTAGTTTAGAGGTAAAGGGAGATACATTAAAATGACAATCGAAACAGACATAATTTCGATCAGAAGTTCAGGAACACCAAGATTTGTAAAAGGAAAGATTGATGAGACTGATGGGAAGTTTATGCTATCCAGAAAGACTAGTAATATACAGGATGCAATACAATCACAGAGTTGGGAACAAATCGGAGAGTTTGACAATTTGAGAGATGCGATTGAACGTTCTTCAGACGGGGATTTCTTCAATCGGACAATTGAAAAAACACGAAAACTTTGGCCTGAATCTTAACTTTTCAAACTGATTGTAATACTATAACGATAACGTGGAGCATCTGGTTGTAAAGCGCAGTATGAAAAAACTCGCGCGTCTTCAGTTCGATCACATCCCTTTCCTGAAGTTCCAACCTTCCTGATCGAGTTTGATCAATGCCAGTTCACGGATGATGACCTGTCCCGGCGTTTTGAATCCCAGCGGCAGCAGAATGAGTCTCGCTTTCGAGGTTTTCGGCCAGAACTTGCCTTTTTCAACCCGTTTGGCAGAAACCCCTTTCAAGCTCCCGCGACAATCCGATTTTCCGTCTTTTTTCAGCTTGAGTGATGCCGCATACATATAAGTGCCCGGAGGATATGCGTGTTCCCGGATCTGTGTTTGTGCCGGCCAGGACTTCTTAAGCGGCTGATTCAGGATGATTTTCGAACCGGAAACCGCCGTGATTCCGACCGGAGAGAGATTGCGGTTGGGAAAATCGCTGAAATCCCCTTTTGCATCAAACGCGACCAGATTATGCTTGCCGGATTTCCAATTCGTGCCGTCTTTCACCTTCAGCACGGTATCGCCGGCATTGGCCGGATGAGTGAGGCTGGTCAAGGATCCCGGCAGGGAATTGACATATTCCCCCCTCAGGTTCCATGGCATGAAACCGCCCAGAATACGAACCGGACCACCGCGGTTTTCCGCCGTAAAACGGATCACATATTCAGCCTTTGGATCAATGTTGAAATATTTATCCGTATAGAGGGTGTCCGGACCGGAAAAAATGATTCCCTGTTCAGTCATTTTTGCCTTGGTGGAGACTTTTCCCGTAAGGATTTTTTTCACGGCGGAATAATGGAAGATCACAGTCCCCTTTTTGAACTCGACTTCCTTTTCTTTTTCTTTCTCCCCATCCTCGGAATAACCATCTGGATAGAGGCTGGTAAAGATATCTCCTGGCTGGTTCGAAATGCCGACTTGGGCTCCGGGCAGAAGTTTTTTCACGACATTGCTGACCTTGAACGTGAATCCATCCTGCCCGGTATGATTGACCGCGGCGATCAGCACGGTATTGTGACGGGACGGCAGTTTGATGATCCGCCCGAAAAGACCCGGTTTTCCCATATTCCTGAGTTCTTTGCCATTCATCAGTACGAGATTGTCGGAATCATCCGCGTAACAAACCTCGATTTCTTTTCCCGGTTCCCCAAGCAGATAAAACGCCATCAGCCCGCTTTGTCCTTTGGAGATGCCGAATCCGGCCAGCTCGTTCCATACCTTGGCGGAAATTGCCTGCCAGGGAACAAATTTTTCCGCATTCGGGAGCGGTTTTGCCAAATGTCCGACGTTTTCCAGCAGTTGGACATATTCCGGCATTTTTCCGTCAACCAGCGGACGGACCGGAACCGGGGCTTCCTTCAGGATTTTTTCCAAGTCTTCCTTTTTGTATGGTCCGGAAACCAGCATGGCGCGGGGCACGAATTCGAACAGGGCGGTTTTCTCTTTTTTGGCCGGACGTTTCGGACTCAACCATTTTGCCATGTTGCTTTTGCACAGCGGAGACGGATATTTCTTCCGGAATCCGGCGAATTGAATGCGCTGCTGTGCTTCCGCTTTTCCGAGAGCATCGGCAAACCTTTTCACATTTCCCTGATAAAAGAGTCTGGTGACACCGAAACCCGTTTCGAATTCGATCTTTCTGTCTTTCGGCCGATAAATTTTTCCGCTGTAAATCTCCAGAACGGGGTCATTGCTTTTGAGGCAAAGGCTCTTTTTTCCGGCGGTTTTGGCATGCAGGGAAATAAACGGCCCGGCGGCAAAAACGATTTCATCCGTCATGGTGTAGATATGTGCGCCGGCTTTCCGCGCCAATGCGCGGATCACGGCCGCGGGAAGCAGCGATGCGGCGGAATAGAAGCCGGTCCAGTCCTGATATTTTTTCATCAGAATCA
>JAZUCR010000132.1:0-2230 GCA_045639225.1 Victivallales bacterium | reverse complement strand
ATATGACGGCATAAAAAATCTCCTTGATTACAGCATGGTAAAATAGCATGGAAGTTTCAAGTTTCAAGCTGAAAGACGCAAGATTTCCGAAAAACGTTGCTGTCCGGCATATCGCCGCAATGCGCGTGCACGCGAAGAAATATAAGATTTTTCCGCATTGCTGCTTGATTTTTGGCTATGCCGGACTATATTGATTTTTCAAAACCGGAGGCGGTTCGATGGATCAGGATTTCAACGAAACTGTTTTACACATTATAAAAAAGGATCAGCGGTATCATCCGGACGCGTATGAATTCGTCAATGCGTCGGTGAGTTACACGGTGAAGAAGCTGTCGCGCAACAGCAAGCCGCGCGGCAGCCGGCATGTCAGGGCTGAAGAACTGATCGCAGGCAGCATGGATTATGCGGTTTCGCAGTATGGATTTCTGGCGCCGGAGGTGATCCGGCAATGGGGAATCCGCTGCGGCGAAGATTTCGGGAATATCGTCTATAACATGATCGACGAAAAACTGCTTTCCGCCAGTCCGGAAGATTCGCAGTCGGATTTCCAGTGTCACCCTGCCCTGCCGGATGAACTGCAGGAAAGGATCGACACCGCGCTGCTGGTCCCCGATCCGGATACCCCGCCGCGGCTGGACTGATCCGACCCAATCTTCAGGAGACAAATTTGAAAAAAACGACCTTTCCGATCCTGTCCGATCAAATTCAATCGCGCACTTTTGCCAACGGTCTGCGGGTATTTGTACTGCCGCGGCCGCAGTCCGCATCGGTGAACATGCAGGCCTGGGTAGCTACCGGGAGCATGCATGAAGGGAAATATCTGGGCAGCGGTCTTTCCCATTTTCTGGAACACATGCTGTTTCACGGCACGAAAGAATTCCCCGGCAGCCTGATCAGTGAAAAAATCGCCGCTTACGGCGGTGAACTCAATGCGTCCACTTCCTCGGAATACACCGATTTCTATTTCAATCTGCCGCCGGCTTATCTGGAGGACGGTCTGACCATGCTCGACAGCATGATCCGGGAACCGCTGCTGCCGGAAAAACAATTCAATTCCGAACGGGACGTGATCCTGCGCGAACTGGCCATGTACAAGGATTCCCCGATCCATAATCTCTTCGAAACCATGCGGACGAACACCTTGCTGCGTCATCCGATGCGCTGCTCCGTCGGCGGCTTCCCGGAACTGCTTTCCAAGCTCACGCCGGAGATCATGCGGGAATACCACGATCTGCGCTATACCCCCGGAAGGACCTTCTTCGTCGTGGTCGGCGATGCAGAACCGGAAAAAGTCTTCGACCTGCTGGAAAAACGCACGGCTTCCTGGGAACGCGGAAGACTGGATGAACCGGTTCTTCCCGCTGAAGATCCCTGTCTCTTCACCCGGCGGATCCAGACCGAATTCAAGACGCCGCAGGCTTACTATGCCTCGGCCTGGCAGTCACCGGGCGCCATCCACCCCGATTACATCGCGGTCAATGCGTTCGCCGATATTCTCGGCAACGGCGACAGTTCGCGTCTTTACGAGGAACTGGTCAAAAAACGGATGCTCGCGCAGGACCTCATCTTTTATGCCCAGGGGCTGAATTCGATCGGCTACTCCGGAGTGGTCGCGATCGCGGAACCGGACAAAATCCGGGATCTTTCCGCCCGGTTTTTCGATCTCCTGCAGAAATTTATCTCGGAAGGGCCGAAAGACGAAGAACTGGAATGTCTACGCAACAATCAGCGGACCGACTATCTGCGGGCGCTCCAGACCAATGAAGGCATTGCCCCGCTCATCAGCAAGAGCGTGCTGCATTACGGTTCACCGGCCGCCGTCGATCACTATCTGCCGGCCCTGGATGCGCTGACCGGAGACGATCTGATCCGGGTCGGAAAAAAGTATTTCGCCGCATCCGCGGCCACAGTCGTCGAACAATATCCGGCCGGGACGCTCCGGCACCAGAAGGAAAAGACGAACCTCGTCGAACCGTCAGTCCCGGTGCTGACCAGGCTGAAAAGCGGACAGAAACTGCTGGTGCGGGAAGATCACGCACTGCCGCTGGTGAACTTTGCCATGGTCATGCCCGGCGGAGTCCTCAACGAAGTTCCGGAACAGGCCGGATTGACCCGTCTGCTGGCGGAAACCCTGGCCTGCGGCTGTGCCGAATACCCGGAAACCGAATTTCACCGCAAGCTGGAACTGAATGCGATCGACCTGAATATCGAAGCGGGATTTTCCGCCCTG
>JAZUCR010000131.1:0-2349 GCA_045639225.1 Victivallales bacterium | reverse complement strand
CTTCAAAGCTTCGTGATAGTCTCTAGTCTGTAAGGAGATTTCTGTTCTTCTGCCGTTGACCTGGCAGCGATAGGCGAAGTATCCGTGGACACCTCTTCTTCGGATGGAACCTACAGCTAGTTTCATCGGTGCGACCTTCTTTTCTCTGGACATTCGAAACCTCTGTTTGAGAAAAACAGGATACGCATCTGATAACACTCAAAAGCACATAACACCCGTATCAAGTGGGGCAAAACGGGGCAAGTTTGCACATTCCGAGGCTAAAAATGGCGGAGAGAGCGGGATTCGAACCCGCGGAGGCTTGCACCTCGGCGGTTTTCAAGACCGCTGCCTTAAACCACTCGACCATCTCTCCGCATCAAAAATCTTCAGGTAATATTACCCTAAAAAACGAAATTTCAAGCTTTTTGCCGGGAATTATTTGCTTTTTCAGGAGAATGTGGTATCTGTTTACCAAAAAAACAGAGGTCATGATGAGTCTGGAAGCGGTACAGCAATTCTATCTGAAACTGGAAAACGATCCCGTCCTGCGGCAGCGCGCACTCGAACTGCAGCAGCGGTTCGAGGATCAGGAGAAAGTCATCGAAAATTTTATTGCACTCGGCGCCGAACAGGGATATTCCTTCACCGCGGCGGAACTGGTCCAGTTCATTTTCATCCACGGGAAATCCGACGATTGACCGGATACGGAAAAACTTGCCGGAAAAATTTTTTGACTATTGACTTTTTCCTGAATCGGGTTATTTTACCAAAAAACGGAAAGGACTCTCCATATGAAAAGAACGCTGTTGAAACTGCTGCTGGTCCTGGCTGTCTGCACGGGGATCGATCTGGCGGCTCAGAACATGCCTTTGAAAATCGCAGTGATCGACATGAACCGGGTCTTCCAGGAATACAACAAGACCAAAATCAATGAAGCGAAACTGAAAAAACAGGCCGATATCTACAAGGAATATTCCATGCAGCTGGCGCAGAGCCTCAACAAGCTCCGGCAGGAATTCGTCAAGCTGCGCGACGATTCGCAGAATATGGTCTATACGGCAGCCGAACGCGAAAACCGCCGTTTGAACGCTCAGGAAAAATACCGTCAGGCCGCGGCCAAGGAAGCGGAACTGCAGGAATACAACCGGGAACGCCAGAAACAGCTCCGGGATGAATATGAAAAACTCCGCAGCAGCATCCTCAAAGACATTTCCAATGTCGTAACGGAAAAATGCCTCGCCGAAGGTTACGGCCTCGTGCTGGACAAATCCGGACGCACCCTCAACAACATTCCGTTCGTAGTGTATTCATCCAAGATGCTGGACATTACGGATTCAGTCATCAAAACCTTGAATATGGGACAGAACAAACCGGCCCCCGAGCCGATCATCAACAAATAGCAGGAAGGACGTTTATAAAATGGATAAAATCGTCAAAGCGGCGGAAATCGCGGAACTGATCGCAGGAACTGTAGAGGGCGACAGCGCCCGGGAAGCGTCCGGAGTGAATTCGCTCAAACTGGCCGAAGCGAACGAAATCTCGTTTCTTTCCAACATCAAATACAAAGCTCAGCTGGAAGCCACGAAAGCGGGCATCGTGCTGATCGGCACCGATCTGCCGTTCCAGCCGAAGGAAAACCAGACCTTCATCCGGTGTGCGAATCCGGACAAATCGTTCACCAAAGTGTGCATGCTCTTTGCGCCGGAACCGCAGAAATTCGAGCCGGGAATCCATCCCTCCGCGGTGGTGCATCCGAGCGCGAAGCTGGCCGAAGGGGTATATATCGGCCCCACCGCAGTGATCGAACAGGGCGCGGTCATCGGCAAAAACACGATCATCGGCGCGGGCGCTTATGTCGGTGAATTCACTCAGATCGGCGAAAACTGCATGATCCATCCGAACGTGTCGATCCTGCGTCACTGCAGACTGGGCAATAAGATCATCATCCATTCCGGCGCCACGATCGGGGCGGACGGCTTCGGCTACACGCCGACCTTCACCGGGCTGGTCAAAGTGCCGCAGAACGGCATCGTGCAGATCGACGACAACGTGGAGATCGGCGCGAACACTACCGTCGACCGGGCTCGTTTCGGCAAGACCTGGATCAAGAAGGGCGTCAAGATCGACAATCTGGTGCAGGTGGCGCACAACGTGATCGTGGGCGAATCGACCGTGCTGATCGCGCAGAGCGGTATCGCGGGCAGCGCCGAACTGGGCCGCGGCGTCGTCATCGCCGCTCAGGCAGGCGTCAACGGACATATCACGCTGGGCGACGGCTCCAAAGTGGCTGGCTGTTCCGCTGCGGAACGCAGTCTGCCGCCGGGAGCCGGAGCATTCGGGACCCCGGGTGAAAGCCAGGAAGACTGG
>JAZUCR010000130.1:0-2280 GCA_045639225.1 Victivallales bacterium | reverse complement strand
GGTGATCCTGTATGATCCCTGGTGGAATCCTGCCGCGGAAGCGCAGGCCGCCGACCGCACGCACCGGATCGGTCAGACGAGAAATGTCAATATCATCAAACTGCTGGTGAAAGATTCCGTCGAGGAAAAAGTGCTCGAGCTGCAGCGGCGCAAAGCCGATCTTTTCAATGATCTGGTGGAAGCCTCCGCGGAAAGTGCCGCGAGCATGTCGCTGGATGATTTCGAATTTCTCCTCCGCGATTGACCGGAAAACAATCTGATTACTGATTTCTGATTACTCGTTTTTTCGGATTCCGGTATTCGAGCGGGGTGACTCCGTAACACGCCTTGAATGACTTGAAGAAATGCGGCATCCCGGAGAAGCCCGACTGGTCCGCAATCTCCTTCAGGTCGAATTCGGTATTGAGCAGCAGCTCCGCCGCATGACGCAACCTCAGATTCCGCAGATAGATCATCGGCGTCACCCCCAATGCCGCACGGAAGTGCCGCAGCAGCGTGGCGCGGGACATTCCCGCCCGCTTCGTCAGGTCGTCCAGGTAGATTTCCTGCTGGAAATTCCGTTCGAGATATGCGGTCAGTTTCGGGATGTCCAGCAGCATGGCGGGTACCTCGCTCGAGATTTTCCAGGCGGCACACAGACGGCTGAGCACGGCCATGAACAATCCGAGCTTGTAGCAGTGACTGCCGGGGCCCAGACCGGTTTTCGAGAGATATTCGAGCATGGTCTCCAATTCTCCGAACACTTTGGAGTCGAGCGTGGTGAGCGGAAAATCCTGTTCGCCGTAAGCCGCGTAATCGCGCAGGAAGATCTGTTTGTAGCCGGGGTGGGAGTAAAGTTCCAGCAGAACGGGCGGCAGGTGTCCGGTGTCGAACAGCAGGTTGAAGACGGCGAAATCGGGGGAGACAGCTGTATAGGCGTGGTGTCCGCCGACTGGAATGACCAGCACGCAGCCCCGGCGGACGGGGACCGGGGCATGGTTTTCCGACTGGTGCATGCCGTGTCCGCGAATGACGAATACACATTCGCAGAACTCGTGCTGATGGAGCACGGTAACGATCTGCGGATCGTCGAGTTTCACCCGGAGAGGAAGTCCGGGGTCGGCCTCGAAAATATGGTCATTGGTTTTTTTGTAAAAATAGTTCGACATCCGGCGCCATTCCCTTTACGTGATACTATAAGCCCGGGCAGGAGAAAATCAAATCGAAAATTGATAAAAAAAACTATAAATTGATAAAAAAAGCAATTGAAAAGACTTTTGATATGCGTTAGATTGCAGTTGTGACGATCGGCTCCATCCTACATATAATAAACAGAAAACAGCAGAAAGGGAACGGATCATGAACAAGTATTCATCATTCCAGAGAAAGCACAGCTTTACGCTGATAGAACTCCTGGTTGTGATCGCGATCATCGCGATCCTGGCGGGAATGCTGCTGCCTGCGTTGAACTCGGCGCGGGAGAAAGCTCGTTCGATCTCGTGCCTGAACAACCTCAAGACCATGGGAAACGGGGTGGCAATGTATGTCAGCGACTATCAGTATCTGCCCGGCCGCGGAGACGGCAGCAACTCGAACGGCTATCTGACCACACGGATCGGGGAATATCTGGGTTACGGCAAAATGATGTATTCCACGCCGGTGATCTATTACAAGGACAAACGGTCCGTGATGCCGGTGTTCGTCTGTCCCTCGGACAATGAACCCGGATTCAAGGGAACCAACTGCGGCGGGCTGCTCGGCGTGTCGTATCTCCCGCAGAACGATCTTTCACAGGGCAGCGAGCCGGAACATATTTTCCGGTATGGTAAAAAAATCACCCTGATCAGGCGTCCGTCGGAAAAGTTTTTCATTCTAGAGGGAGGCGACGGTTCCGGCAACAATTACGCGGTCGGAATCACTGGACATGCCCGCGTAGCCTACCGGCATCCTGCCGGGCGGGCCGGCAGGGTCTTTACGCTCGACACCATGGTCGGAAGTTCCGGGATGAACATTTCGTATGTCGACGGCCATGCGGCTCAGTGGATCGGGGCGGTCACTTCCGCCGCAGGGGCATCTTCCTCGCTTTATATGAAACACTGGGCCGAGGACTGAGGAGAGTTCTTGATGTTTTGCTTGAAACGGACTTTCTCCGCAGCGGTTCTGCTGCTGGCACTGGGGCTTTTCGGCGGCGAATTCCCCCGGATCCAATGGGATAAAAAAGACGGGAAATATGTCGCTGATGCGGCGGATATCCTGACCCGTTGTCTGCAGCGGGGGCAGGGCGGTCCGCAGATCCTGCTG
>JAZUCR010000129.1:0-3437 GCA_045639225.1 Victivallales bacterium | reverse complement strand
CTCGCCAGAAAATTCCTCGAAATCATATATCGGATTCTCAAAAACAAATGGATTTTTGAGGATTTTACCCAATTTAAGTTGAAAACAGCTTAAAAAAACGAAAAAAACTCCGAATCGGAGTGGAAATTTATCATAGGAGATGTCATGAGTGAATGCGGACGTTGTCATCGGGAGATACAGGAAAAAATGCGTTGAACATCTGATGCGCGATGCTTGCGCGGATTCGTATTTTTCGCAGTGCGGCTGCTGTCATAAACGTTTCGAAACGGTCGAACTCATGGATGCAGAGCTCGTGGGATATTGAAAAACGTGAAAGGAGAATGAGATGGGATTGTTTGATTTTCTGTTCGGAGCTGCCGCTGTAATGAATGTAATGGACAAACCTGGACATAATCAGCCCGGGGCCCCTGCCCCCGCAGATGATGACGAAGCACAGTTCGACGATGGATATCCCGACGATTACGTCAGCGATGGGCTTGACGGATCTGATGATTACGTCGGCGATGGTTTGGACGGGGCAGATGACGGTGATGACGATCCGGAATGACGCGGGAATCCGGCGAAATCCACGCGTTCCGGATCTGTCCCGATCTCAAAGCAAGCACGGCAGATGCAAACGGGGAAAATGTTCTGATGCATGACCTGTTTGATTCCAGTATCAGGTAATTCCGCTGGGAAATATGGTTTCAACCCGGATTTTAAAATACAACCGGCGGCCGGATCGCTCCGACCGCCGATTGCGGTTCTCTTTCCAAGATTATTTCAACCGCTCTATGGAACGGTTATTCGCGGGAGGACTCCACTTTTTTCAGTTCCTGACCGCGGTCTTTATTCAGATCCAGTTTCGCCAGATGGTCGGATCCGGCCGGGAAGATCGCCCGGAAATCGTAAATTTCGCAGATTTCAAGTTCGCCGTCGAGCATCGAGAAATCCAGAATGTGTCCGCCGCAGCGGCGGTCTTTGTCGATGAAATGCAGATGCCAGCCGGGAACGTTCATCCCCTTGACATATTTGGGGAACAGAAATCCGACCATGTTCCCGGAGATGTTTTTGAATTTGAATTCAGCCTGGTTTTTGGAGGCTTCGATCAGCGGGCGGTAAGGCTTTTTCTGCCGTTCGACGGAACGGGTGTGCATGAAGGAGAATTTGCCGGTGAAACGGACCGCGACCGGAACATTCCGGTTGGCAATGTACTGCGGGACCTGTTTTTCAAATTCCTTGAACGATTTGATGTTTGCCAGCTGGATCCGTTTGGTGGGGACGAAATTGACCACGGTGGCGAAGGGGATCGTTTCCGAATCGGCCGGACGATTCACCGAACCGTCGTATTTCACCTGATAGACCACACCGTCAACCACGAGCATTTCGCCGTCGAGCTGATGCATGGTGCCGATGCCGATATTGCCCCAGGATTTGAGCTGGGCGACCGTGGCGGAACCGTCGTACATCCCGCCCAGCAAGGTGTCGATGATGGCAACCTGGGTGATGCGGGGTTCTGCGGTTGCGCATCCGCAGAGCAGCGCTGCGCAGCAGACCGCTGCAGTGAAAAGAGTAAAGACGGAAATGTGTTTTTTCATGGAAACCTCCTGTTTTTTGTTCTTTCCGTGAATTTTGGCGAAGATATAATATAGCATTCGAAGGTTATTTTTTCAAGCTTCACTGCGGAGTCCGCCGTCAGGCGAGCGCAGCGAGGCCGGTGCTCCACTCCGTGCCGACCGAACCATAATATTTCCAGCTCAGATCGTCGGCACCGTTGACCAGCATAGCGCCGAGGTCGCCCGCTGCCGTCCGAATCCGCAGATCGTCTTTCCCGTCGGCGTTGAAATCTCCGATCTGTTCGACCGTGACATCTCCGAGGTCGCCGAGTCCCATCCAACCCGCGGCATTGCCGTTTTCCACCAGCCACGCACCGTAATAATTGCCGCTCTTCAGCAATACGTCATCGGTGCCGTCGCCGTTGAAGTCGCCCGCACCGACAATTTCGAACCCGTTCGGCAGGGTATCCAGATCGGCCCATGCCATCGTGCCGTCGGCCTGCGTAAGCCAGCTGCCCGCAAATCCGGCATCGTGTTTCAAGACCACATCATCACGTCCGTCGCCGTTCAGATCGCCGACTGCGGAAAGTTTCCATTCATCTCCCAGACTCTGGAAATAATTCCATCCGGTAACCGGGCCGCCGGTGAAGAAACAGCCGACTGCGCCGTTGGTATTGCGCAAAAGCAGATCGGTCTGGCCGTTGCCGTTGAAGTCGCCCAGTCCGACAATCTGCGTATCGGCACTGAATTCGCCGATGGTCGCCCAGCCATTGACCTTGCCGTCATCATCGGTCGTCCAGGCGCCGGCCACGTTATCGAAGCTTCTGATATAGACATCATCGGTATTCTTGCCTGCGGCAGTCCTGCCGGTACCGAAGATTTCCCAGCCCGGATTACGCGTGCTGAGGTCGTCCCACACCGCGGTCTGATCGCCTTGAATAAGCCACGCACCGGTCGATCCGTCCGCCGGGTGACCACCCTGGTCGATGGTCATGATGACATCCGCGCGGCCGTCCGCATTCAGGTCGCCTGCCGTACCGCCAACGACCGGTGTCGGGGGAACCGGCGGGCCGTCGCTGACGGTCAGCGTCAGTGCGCCGGACTCGAGGTTCAGCGTGTAATCCTGTTCCCGAAGTTTCACCGTTTGGCCGACTCTGATGCTGCCGCTGTCGCCGCGGTCATTGGAAATCGTGACCGTTTCGCCGAATCCGTCCGCTCCGTTGGCGAGGGCATAAGTCCCGTTCTCCTGCGAGGCGGAAACCGTGATCGTGTAATCCGGAGTTCCCGAAATCAACGACAAATCATTCACCAGCGCCGGAGATGCCGCAGTCCGGCCGGCCACATCAAAATCAATGATGCTGCCATCATAAGCGGAGACCACCGCTCCGGAAGCAATTTCCAGACTGCCGGTCACTTTGCCATCGCTCCAGACATACACAGTGCCGCTGGAATTGACCGTGGCGGAGTTCGCCCTGCCGCCGCTGAAGACATACAGCCTGCCGCCGAGATTGACCGTGGTGGCGTTCGCCGTGCCACCGCTGGAGACATACAGATAGGCCGAATACCCACTGACCGTGGTGTAGTTCACCGTGACACCGTTGGAGACATACAGCCTGCCGCCAGAACTGACCGTGGTGTAGTGCGCCCCGCCACCGCTGGAGACATACAGACTGCCGCCGGAACTGACCGTGGTGTAGTTCGCCCTGCCGCCGCGGTAGACATCCAGATATCCGCCGGATTTGACCGTGGTGGAGTTTGCCGTGCCACTGCTGTCGACATACAGATATCCGCCGGATTTGACCGTGGTGGAATTCGCCGTGCCGCCGCTGGAGACATACAGACTGCCGCCGGAATTGACCGTGGTGGAGTTCGCCGTGCCTCTGCTGGAGACATACAGAGAGC
>JAZUCR010000128.1:0-8674 GCA_045639225.1 Victivallales bacterium | reverse complement strand
AGGTGAGAATAGGTCTTATAGGTCCTATAAGACTTATTTTCCGATCAATCCGGCGTCTCCGGGCACCCAGGGTAAGAGAGCGGGAATCATTTTTTCCGGAAATTGATTTTTCGGCATTTCGGGTTATATTATTTATTTTATTGAAAAAGTATCAACCGGGGAATGGTTTTTATGGAAAAATTGCGGTTCGGCCGTTATGATTTTGCCTGCCAGTCGGCTTTCATCGGATATGCGATGTGCTCGCTTTCGATCCCGGTTTCGCTGGTGTTCATCGGCAAGTCACTGAATTTTCCGCTGGATGACGGCGGGATGGCGGCGGGCGGCGTTCTGCATCTCACCCGGAGCATCGCGATCGTGGCCGCACTGATGGTCTGCGGCCTGATCGCCGGCCGGATCGGGAAGCGCAAATCCATGGGCTTGTGCGTTCTGCTCATGGGCAGCGGCATCCTGCTCTGCGCCCTGGCGCCGAATTACTGGTTCCTCCTCCCGTTCCTGCTGATCGCGGGATTCGGCGAAGGCATCTGCGAAGGGATCGCCACCCCGTTCGTCCAGGATCTGCACAGCGATGCGCCGGAACGCTATGTGAACATGGCCCATTCCTACTGGTCGATCGGGATCGGCATCTGCGTTCTGGGCGCGGGCGGACTGCTCACGCTCGGCGTATCCTGGCGCTGGGTGCTGGCCGCCGCCGGGCTGATGACGCTGCTGAGCGCACCGCTTTTCCTGTGGCGGGAAAATCCGCAGCGGAAATATCCGGAACAACCTTCCGCCTCCGACCTGCCGGAGATCTGGGTCCGGAGCAAAGCCATTTTCCGCACGGGACGGTTCTGGCTGCATTGTCTGGCCATGTTCATGGGCGCCGGCGCGGAATACTGCCTGACTTTCTGGTCGGCGGCTTATCTGCAGCTGACTTTTCAGGCCGCCGCCTGGGTCGCCGGTCTCGGCACCGCCGCCATCGCGCTGGGCATGTTCATCGGACGCAATTTCTTCGGACTGATCGCGAAAGAAAACAATCTCATGAAAATCCTGATCGGAGCCGCGCTGGGAACCATTCCGCCGATCCTGTTCCTGAGTCTGATCACCCCGGACTTCATCCCCTCCCGTCCCCTGCTGTTCACTCTGCTGCTGGCGGTTCTGGTGCTCTGCGGCTTCGGGATCGCGCCCTTCTGGCCGACGCTTCAGGTCTACAGCGTGAAACAGCTCCCGAAGCTGGATTCCACGCTGATGTATATCTACCTTTCCGCCACCGGCATTCCCGGCTGCGGATTTTTCACCTGGATCATCGGCGTGCTGGGCGACCATTTCGGTCTGCAGGGAGCGCTTTTCCTGCTGCCGGTCACTCTGGCATGCTATATTCTGATCCTGCTTTTCGACTGCCGGAAGTACCGGACAGCCTCAACCGGGAGAATTTCATAATGCAAATCTTCGATGAAAACATCCGTCGATCCATTCTGGACAAACGTTTTTCGATCTGGTCCAAATTTCTGCGCGATCTGGAGCGCACTGCCGAACCCGATCATACCGTCGTCCGGTTCCCCAACCCCTCCACCTACATTTTCTCCACCGGCAGAAAACTGTTCTGGATGATGGACCCGAATTTCAACATGAGCGGGTTCGACGAACACGAACTGGACCAGAGCGTCGCCCTGATTGCACAGAAGATCCGGTTCATCGTCATCACCCATCTGCACGGCGACCACTGTCAGGCGGATCTGGTGCGGAAACTCAAGGATTCCCCCATCCGCTGGATCATTTCGCCCCGCTTCACGGAATACTTCACGACCAGTTTCGATGTTCCGCAGGACCATCTGATCGAACTTGCCGACGGCGAAGAAACACAGATCGAAAACATCAGGATCAAGGCGCAGCGCGGATATCATGCCGAACCCGGTAAAAAACCGGTGGTCTCCTGCTCCTATGATATTACTCTGCCAGACGGTGTCCGGCTGTTCTTTCCCGCGGACATTCGCGATTATGAGGCGGCGATCCCGGACCGGGAACGGCCGGTCGATTATATTTTCGGACATGTTTTCCTCGGCCGGGAAGATGCGCAGGGCGACCAGTTTTCCAAGCTGGATCCGTTCTGCCGTTTCATGACCGCCCGCAAAAGTTCGAATCTGATCCTGACCCATCTGTATGAGGTCAGCCGCAAGCCGTGCGATCTGTGGACCCGCCGTCATGCCCTCATGGCGGCCGAAACCATCCGGAAATACGATAGCGAATTGAAAACAATCATCCCGCATTTCGGCGATATGCTCCATCTGGTCCGCGACACGGAAAAATATGCCGACCCGTTCACCGTCTGGACCGAGTCCGAACGGCAGGAGTTTCTGGGACAGTTCGGCATTGCCGTGAAAAAAGATCATGTGCAGTGGATGGAACGCGCCATCGCCGAGAAGATCCCCGTGGTGGAATGGAATTTCAATCCTTTCCGGGCAGCCGATCCGTCGGTCCGTTCGGAACAGGTGACCCGCTGGCGCGCGGCGGGCGGCACCTGTCTTTCCCTGCATTTCCCCAATCTCCCGGTCGATCCGAATCCCGATGCGGAAGCCAATATCGCCATTGCAATCGAAGCCGCGCTGGAAAACCGCATGGACCGGATCACCATCCACGTGCCGGATTTCCCTGTCGGACAAACCGAGCAGCGGCTCGATGCGGTCGCCGAACGTTTCATTTCCCTGCTGCATCCGCTGCTGGATGCCGGGATTCGGATCGGCATTGAAAATCTCCACATGAAGCCGAAGTATACCCCGGATGAAAGCCGCCCGTTCGGCTTTATTCCGGAGGAATGCATCAGACTCGTCCGTCTGCTGCGGGAAAAGACCGGGTCCGAACTGTGGGGCTGTCACCTCGATATCGGCCATGCCTACAGCAATTATCCGTATTCGCAGCAGAATGACACCGTCCGCTGGCTGGAATTGTGCGGTCCTCTGCTCAATGGTTTGCATATTCATCAGTTCGAGCATGCGGTCTCCGCGGAGGAACCGTATCTGGAAGGCCACAGTCATCTGACGGGCCGGACCATGGGGCATCCCAGTCTGCTGCCGGTGTTCGATGCCTGGCACCGCGGGATTTTCCGGGCTCCGATGATCCTCGAGATCATGCGCCGCGAAGAAGCCGAACCGTTCTCCTCGCTGGCACGGATCCGCAATTTCGAATCGTAACGAAAAAAAAGTCTGACGGAGGTTCCGATCATGGATGAAGAGAAAAAAAAGAGCGTTCTGAAGGGCATGTATACACAGGACAACCCCGGCAATTTTCACCGGAAACTGACCGTCGATCTGGCTGTGGCCGGCGGCGGAATGGCTGGGACGGCCGCCGCCATAGCCGCCGCCAGACTGGGATTGAAAACCGTTCTGATCCAGAACCGTCCCGTGCTCGGCGGTCCCGCCGGCAGCGAATGCGATCCGGAAGCCAACGGACGCCTGATCGGCGGCTGCGGCGACTGGCGAAACCGGGACGCCCGCGAAACCGGCGTCATCGAAGACATCCGGCTGGAAGGCGAATGGAAACATTCGCACGGCTACCGCTGTTATTACAGCGACATGCTGGAAGAACTCTGCGGGCAGGAAAAGAATCTGACTCTCCTGCTGAATACGGAGATCTATGCCGTTGAAAAAAGCGGATCATCGATCGTCAAACTGACCGCACGGACCCTCGGGTCCGATCTGGTTTGGGAGATTTTCCCGCTGGCGGTGGCCGACTGCACGGGTGACGCGTCGGTCGGATTTCTCGCCGGCGCCGAATTCCGCATGGGCCGGGAAAGCCGGTCGGAATTCAACGAGACTCTGGCTCCGGAAAAAGCCGATCACTGCACCCTGGGAACCTCCCTCTATTTCCGGGCCACCGATGTCGGCCATCCGGTCAAATTCACCCCGCCGAAATGGGCATACAGCTTTCCGGACGAATCCTGTTTCACCGGACGGCCGCATCAGCCCCCGCGGCAGAAATGCGGCTATTACTGGATCGAGGCGGGCGGCGACTGCAACACCATTGCGGACAACGAGGCGATCCGCCGCGAACTGCTGAAAATCCTTTACGGCGTCTGGGACCATATCAAAAACCACGGCGATCATCAGGCGGAAAATCTGGCGCTCGACTGGATTGCCGCCGTTCCGGGGAAACGCGAATCCCGCCGTCTCATCGGCGATTATATTCTGACGGAAAACGACGAAACCGCCAACCGGACTTTCGAGGACGGGATCGTCTGCGGCGGATTCAATATCGATGTCCATCCGGTGGGCGGATTCTTCCATTCCGGCACGCCCTGCGGACCAGAGCACGGCATCATGTCGCCGGGTCTTTATCAGATCCCGCTCCGGTGTTTTTATTCCCGCAATATCGACAATCTTCTGATGGCCGGACGGGATATCAGCGTCTCGCATATCGCTTTGGCCTCCGCCCGCGTCATGGCAACCTGCGCCTCGGGCGGACAGGCAGCAGCCGCGCTTGCCGCCATGATGAAACGTTATGATTGCAAAGCCCGGCAGGCCGCCAGAGAACATTTCGAAGAACTGCGCTATCGTCTTTACCGGATCGACCACTGTCTGCCCGGCGTGATCGTGGACGATCCGGAAAATCTCTGCCGGGACGGCCGGGCGGCAGCTTCCAGCACAAGACAGTTGGAAATCTCCGGTATTTCCGGGTGGACCCGGCTGGACGGGGAGATCCCCGCGGCGCAGTCGTTCGTGGCATCGGAAGAACTGTTGGACTGGGCATTTTTCATCTTCCGGAATCCGGGACAGGCCTGCCGTTTGACTGCGGAACTGGTCGAATCCGAGTCGATGTATTGTTTCGACCGGGGCAAAGTCATTGCCCGGACCGAAACGGAGATCCCGCACGGGGAAGACGTTCAGATCGGATTTTCCTTCCGTGCCCGGATGACCCGGGGAAAACGGTATTTCATCCGGTTCGGAAAAATGCCGGATCTTGAGATCGCTTACAGTTCGGTCTATCTGCCGGGGATCTGTCGTTCGAACATGGAACGCCAGGGCTGGCCTCCGCACGGCGACAATACCAATCTGTGCTGCCGTTTCGAACCGGCCCAGCATCCGTTCGATGCGGAAAACGTTCTGAACACTGCCAACCGGGGCGGCGATTTTCTTTCGGTCTGGATCTCCGATCCGGCGTGTCCCCTGCCCCAGCAGCTGGAGATCCGTTTCACCGAACGCCGCCGGTGCAATGCGGTCGAACTGGTCTTCGACACCAATCTGGATTCGTTCAATATCTTCGAACCGCAGAAAGAATGCGTAAAAAGCTACCGTCTGGAAGGTCTTCTGGACGGTCATGCCGAACTGCTGGCCTCGGAGAATGAGAATCTCCGGCGGTTCCGGCGGCATGTCTTTCCTGAGCAGGAACTGGACGGACTCCGGCTCATGGTGCTGGAGACCTGGGGTGTTCCCGAAGCCCGGGTTTATCAGATCCGCGCGTATGACGAATCCGAAAGCCCCGTCTGCGCTGGGAAGAAGCCGACCCCATAAACCGGTGGTTCCAATGTCATCCTGCGGACAGTCTTCCGCTCCCGCACTGTCGCCGAATACCAAAAAAGCACTTTGTGCTTCAAAAAAGCGGATTCGGGTTTGAAAAATCGTTTTTTGGTGTTAAATTATATAGAATGAAACCACAACCAACCCAAAACAGGAGATAAAAATGAGTTGCTGCAAGTGCAATGAACTGCCGGAAAAAATTCTGGCGTGGCGCATGTTCGGCGCCGGATTCGAAAACTTTGGTGAAAACGATCAGCCGTCCGTGCTTCCCCTCCCGGAAATCGCCGACGATGAACTGCTGGTGAAAATCAATGCGGTCGGACTCTGCTTCTCCGACGTCAAACTGATCCGCGCCGGCGAAGAACATCCGCGCGTGAAATCCAAAAACCTCAAGGAAGATCCCGTGATCCCCGGCCATGAAGCGATCATGACCGTTGCGAAAGTCGGCAGCAAGCTCGCCGGACAGTATAAAGTCGGACAGCGCTATATCATCCAGGCCGACATCTACGTCAAAGGCGTGAACTGGGCCTACGGCTACGCTCTGAACGGCGGCTATGCACAGTACAGCGTCATCAACCAGAAAGTGCTCAACGGCGACGAAGGCAGCTATCTGCTCCCGCTGGACGAATCCATTCCGTCGATGGTCGCCGCGCTGTTCGAACCCTGGACCTGCGTGCTCGCCAGCTACACGATCCAGCACCGCACCGCCCCGAAAGCCGGCGGCAAAATGCTGTTCCTCTTCGGTTCCAAAGCCGCCAGCTATGAATTCGGCGATGCGCTGAAAGCCAATGCTCCGGCCGAAATCACGCTGGTCAAAGCCCCGGCCGCTTTCGCTTCCGAGATCGCCAAAGTCTATCCGCAGGCCAAAGTCACCTGCGCCTCCGCCCTTCCCGCGGACGCCAAGTTCGACGATATCTTCCTGTGCGGCGCCGACCGCGCGGAAGGCGAACAGGCCGCCAAGATGGGCGCCACCAACGCCTGCATCAACTTCATCGGCAAATACGATGAAAGCTGGTCGTTCGACGTCGGCAGCATCCATTACCAGGGCTGGTTCTATCAGGGCACCACAGGCGCGAACCTTTCCGCCGCCTACAACCGCAATGTCCGCAGCACGCTCAAGAAGGGCGGCGCGGTCTGGCTCCCCGGCGGCGCCGGCGCGATGGGTCAGATGCACACCCAGCTGGCCGTCTCCGATCCGAACGGCCCCGCCACGATCATCGTCACCGATATGGACGACAACCGTCTGAACCATGTCCGCGAAGCGCTCGGCCCGATCGCCAAGGCGAACGGCAAAGTGTTCGAACTGCTCAATCCGAAGAACTTCGCTTCTCCGGAAGCTTTCGATGCCGAACTCGCGAAATATGCGCCGAAGGGCTTCGATGACATCGTGATGCTGGTGCCGGTCCCGGCGCTGGTCACCGCCAACGCCAAATATCTGGCCGAAGACGGTCTGATGAACATCTTCGCCGGCATCCCGGCCGGTAAGGAAGCCGAACTCTCCGTGGCGGACATCGCCGGCAAGGGCTGCCGCTTCATCGGTTCCTCCGGAAGCCGTCTCGAAGACCTCCGCCACACCTGCAACATGGTCGGCGCGGGCAAGCTCAATCCGGCCTCCGCTCTGGCGGCAGTCGGCGGCATGAAGGACCTTAAGAAGGGTCTGGATGCAGTCGCCAATGCCCGGTTCCCCGGCAAGACCGTGATCTTCCCGAACTGCGAAGACATGCCGCTGACCCCGGTCAGCGAGATCGCCTCCCTCGCGGAAGGTCTCGACAAGACCCTCGACAAAGACGGTCTGGTCACGCTCGAAACCGAAAAACTGCTCTTTGAAAAATATTCCAAGTAAGTTTTTCAAAATCAGCAATTTCGTGAAAGTCTGCCGGATCGCATCGACCGGCAGACTTTTTCCTTGAAAGGAGTCAGAAAATGCGTTACTGGATCACGAATGTCAAAGTCAATACCGCCCTCGACCCGGCGGAACGGGAGCTTGATATCCTGATCGAAGACGGCAAGATCGCCGCCCTCGGCAAATACGATTCCGGCGAAAAACTGGACGGGGACGGACTGCACGTGTTTCCCGGACTGGTCGACGCGCACTGTCACCTCGGCCTCGAAGGCTGGGGCATGCGTTACGAAGGGCTGGACATCAACGAAAAGAATGAATGCGTCACCCCGGAACTCAATGCCGCCGACGGCTTCAACCCGTTCGATGAGACGGTCCGGCACGCTCTCGAAGGCGGCGTCACCAGCGTCGGGACCGGTCCGGGCAGCGCCAATGTGCTGGGCGGCACCTTCATGGCAGTGAAGACCTACGGGACCCGGGTGGACGACATGATCATCCGGAACAAGGTCGCCATGAAATGCGCCTTCGGTGAAAACCCGAAATTTCTGCATCAGACCAGCGGCGTTTCCACCCGGATGACCAATGCGGCCAAGCTGCGTGAAATGCTGTTCAAGGCCCGGGAATATCTGCGCAAGCAGGAAGCGGCCGGTGAGGAAGCATCCAAACGGCCGGATTTCAATTTCAAGCTGGAATCCCTGGTGCCGGTCCTGCGCGGCGAAATGCCGCTGAAAGCCCATGCGCATCAGGCCAACGACATTTTCACCGCGATCCGGATCGCCAAAGAGTTCGGCGTAAAACTCACGCTGGAACACTGCACGGAAGGACATCTGATCGCCGAACAGCTCGCCAAAGAGAATTTCCCCATTGCCTCCGGTCCGACGTTCACTCATGCTTCTAAGGTCGAACTGCAGAACAAGACTTTCGCCACGCCTGGCATTCTGCACAAGGCAGGCTGCAGGGTCTCCATCATCACGGATTCCCCGGTCATTCCGCAGGAACAGCTCGGAGTGGTGGCGGGGCTGGCGGTCCGCGCCGGCATGGATCCCTTCGCTGCGCTGCAGTCGATCACGATCAATCCTGCCATGCACCTGGGCATCGAGGACCGGGTCGGTTCCATCGAGCCCGGCAAAGATGCGGACCTGATTTTCTGCACGGGGTCCATTCTGGATTCCCTGACGCAGGTCAGACGCGTTATCGTCAACGGACAGACTGTCGTTATCAAGATATAATCAACTGAAAGGAATCAGCAAATGAAAAAAATCTTCGTTTCCGTATTCGTGCTGTTCGCGGTCCTCGGACTGCAGGCGGCTGACAATCCAAAATACATCTTCCTGTTCATCGGTGACGG
>JAZUCR010000127.1:0-3852 GCA_045639225.1 Victivallales bacterium | reverse complement strand
GATTCCGGTCCGGCGAACGGATCTTCCATGTCGGCGACAAGGTCATGCAGATCAGCAACAATTACGACAAGGGTGTTTTCAACGGCGATATGGGCGTGATTTTGTCCATCCATCACGCGGAAAGCACCTTCAAGGTCCGTTACGACCTGAATGACGTCGAATACAATTTCACCGAGGCGGTGCAGCTGAATCCTGCTTATGCCGTGACCGTGCACAAATCGCAGGGCAGTGAATTTCCGGTCGTGGTAATGCCGCTGCTCACCCAGCATTTCATGATGCTGCAGCGGAATCTGCTTTATACCGGCATGACCCGCGCCAAAAAACTGATGATCCTGATAGCGTCCCGCAAGGCTGTCGGCATGGCGGTCCGGAATTTCGTCCGCGAACCCCGGCATACCCTGCTGCGCGAGCGTCTGACCGAAGCTTTCCGCAATCAGGCAGCAAGGAGGACGTGACCATGTGCGGGATCGCCGGTTTTATCTCTCTGAATGACACTTTGCCGCAGGAAGTTCCGGCGCGCGCCATGCTGACGCCGATGATCTGCCGCGGACCCGACGGCGACGGCGTCAAACTCATCGGTCCGGCCGCGCTCGGCCACCGCCGTCTTTCGATCATCGACCTGGCCGGAGGCGCCCAGCCGCTGGAGAATGAGGACGGTTCGGTCTGGGTCACCTTCAACGGCGAGATCTTCAATTACCGCGAACTGCGGCAGGAACTGTCCGCACGCGGTCATCGTTTCAAGACTGATTCGGATACCGAAACGCTGGTCCATCTCTATGAGGAATATGGTTCGGCGCTGACCTCGCATCTGGAAGGTTTTTTCGCTTTCGCCCTGTATGATGCTGCGAAACGGAAACTCCTGCTGGTGCGCGACCGCGCCGGCATCAAGCCTCTGTTCTATTTTCAGACGGAAAAGAGTCTCGTTTTTGCCAGCACGATCTCCGCCCTGAAAGAGCATCCGGAATTTCCGGCGGAATATGATCCGCAGGCATTATGGGATTTCCTTTCGCTCCAGTACATTCCGCAGGGGACCGCTTACAAGGCGGTGAAGGAACTGCCGCCGGGTTCGATGCTGGAACTCGATCTGCCGGATACAACACCGAAAGTTTCGCGTTACTGGCGGCCGGATTATGATTCCAAACTGGATATTTCTTATGAAGACGCCTGCCGCGAACTGGAAAAACGGGTGCGGAAAGCGGTCGGGGACCGTCTGATCGCCGATGTGCCGCTGGGTATTTTCCTGTCCGGCGGAGTCGATTCCACCATCGTGGCCGGACTGGCGGCGGAAATGGTCGATTCGCCGCTGCGCTGTTACTCCATTGCCTTCCGGGAAAAAGTTTACGACGAACGCGAATACGCCGCCGAAAACGCGCAGTGGGTCCGGCAGTTCGCCAGACATGGACTGGAACATAAGATCCGGGAAGTGAATCCCTGCGACATCGCCATTCCGGAGCGTCTGATCGGCGAATACGGACAGCCGTTCGCGGATGCCTCGCTGATCCCGACCTCGCTGCTCAGCGCGTTCGCCCGGGAAGAAGTGACCGTGGCGCTCGGCGGCGACGGCGCGGACGAGATGTTCCGCGGCTATGAACGTTATATTGCCATGCGCTATCTGGCGCGGTTCGACTGGATCCCGGCAGGTCTGCGCGGCGGGATTTTCTCCCTGCTTTCCGGACTGGTTCCTGCCGGCGGGGAACGCGGCAAAGGCGCGCGGGCGAAACGTTTCCTCCGCGGCGCGTCCCTTTCCGGCGCGGCACGGTATCTGGGCATTGTTTCCCATACCGATGAACGGCTGAAACGCCGTTTCTGCGGCGGCTTTTTCGACGGCGTCGAACCCACACTGGGACAATTCGATGCCGAGGGATATTTCGAGCGTTCTTCGGACTGTTCCGAATTCGATTTCCATACCTATCTGCCGCATGACATCCTGACCAAAGCCGATACCGCTTCGATGTCCGCTTCGCTGGAATTGCGGTCGCCGTTCCTGAACCGCCGGGTGATCGAATTTGCCGCCGCTCTGCCGGATTCCTATAAGGAGCAGGGCGGTTTCCGCAAGCGGATCTTATGCGATACTTTTGCCAAATATCTGCCGCCCGGACTGAACCGGCGGAAGAAACGCGGTTTCGGCGTTCCGCTGGCCGACTGGTTCCGGAATGAATGGAAAGATATTCCGCGGGAAAGACTGCTCCATGGCAAGGGGGTCGAACTGGGGATCTTCACCTCGTCCGGCATCGAACGGCTGATCCGGGAACACCAGGCGGGAGCGGATCACAGCTATGCGCTTTATTCAGCGCTGGTGCTGGAGATGTTTCTGGATCACGAAAAGGCGTAAGACTTTTTTCGTTTTCTCCGTGACCGTCGCGATATTGCTGTTGCGCAGCAGCGCCGCCCACAGAACCGAGCCGTCAGCGCCCCGGATCACCGGATAGCCCAGGCGTTCCGAGGTGCCGATCCCCGCATCGGCGAACAGTTTTTTCAGCAGGACCGGATGCTGTTTTCCGAACGGGACGATCCGGTCGCCGTGCTTCCAGACGGTCAAACGCAGCGGCAGCAGTTTTTCCAGCTCGTCCGCATCGAAAAAGGCCGCAGTCTTGTCGCGTGAATAGATGATCTTGTCCGCCTCGATCAGTTCCGAACGGAAAGTGAGTTCGGAATTCCATTCGCAGAGATCGGTTTCGCGGGGGTCCCAGGTGATCTCCGGCGAGGCGGCGGACGGTTTGGTCTGGACCTGAAAAACACCGTGGCGGAGGACCAGCATGCGGTCGGGGAATCCCCGGAGCGGGATCTGTGCCGCGGAACGGCGCGATGCGACCAGTTTTTCGAAGCGTTCCAGCAGTTTCGCATCCGGCACGAAAGCCGCCTGCCGGAGTTCCTGCTGGAGATAAAGACGCAGGATGCGGGCCCGGAGCGCGGCGGGGATCCCGGCCAGTTCCGCGCATCTGACCGGTTTTTGCAGACGGTCGAATTCCTGCTGCGCGAGCTGTTCCAGACAGGCCGCATCCGTTTCCAGGGTCCGGACCGACTGCAGGATGCCGCCCGCGGCAAAAGGAAAATTCTTCAGAATGACCGGAAGCAGTTCCAGTCTCAGAAAATTCCGGCGGTAGCGGGCTGAATCATTGGTGGAGTCGTGCCGCCAGGCGGTTTCGCCCCGCGCGGTCAGCCATGCTTCGATGTCCGCCCGGGTAAACTCGATAAACGGCCGGATGAAGGTCATACGGCCCAGTTTCTGCACTGCCCGCATGGAGGAAAGGCCCGAGGCGTTCGAGCCCCGGAACAGCCGCAGAAAAACGTTCTCGATCCGGTCGTCGGCATGATGTCCCACGGCAATCAGCGAATTGGCCGGATTGCGGACGATCTTGTGCCAGTAATCCAGCCTCATGCGGCGGGCGGCTTCCTCGTCGCCTTCGCCTTTGAGACGATGCTTCGGCACATTGATCCGGAACAGCTGGAAGGGGATTTTTTCCCGTTCGCAGATCTCGTGGCAGAACCGGGCGTCGGCGAGTGAATCCGCCCCGCGGAACCCGTGTTCGAAATGGACCGCTTCGAGGGAAAAAGAAATTCTCCGGCTCCACTCCTTGAGAAACAGGAGCAGTGCCAGAGAATCGGCGCCGCCGCTGAAGGAACAGTAAACGGTTTTTCCCTGCAGCAGCGGCTGGATCTCGGCCGGGAGGCCGCTCAGTTTACAGCACGCTGTTGATCGCATCCAGGATTTTCGCTTTGCTTTGCATACCGTTGAGCTGGCTGACTACCTGCCCGTCGCGGAGAATCAGGATCTCCGGCACGTTCCGTACCCCGAATTTCACACATTGTTCCGGCAGATCATCCACATTGGCTTTGGCGATCCGGATCTGG
>JAZUCR010000126.1:0-2752 GCA_045639225.1 Victivallales bacterium | reverse complement strand
GATAATGTGGAATATGCATTGGGGATCCCCTGCAAGGCGGCTCCTGAGCGAGTTTCTGAGCAGCATGAGGCGTTCCTGCACCGTCTTGAGCCATGCGCCGAGGTGCCGGTTGTCGCAAGTATTCTGAAATTTCTGCGAGACCCGGAAAAAGAGGTTCAACTTGCCCGGTTTCCTGCCTGGGAAGAGATGAAAAAAGAATGTGCATTCCTCTCTTTCCGGATCAACGGACACAAAGATCCTGTTTTCCGGGAAGAAGCCATTGTTGTTTTGAATCAGCCGTCTCCGGATAATGACGGTTCAGCCATCCGCTGTCTGGTGACGGGAAAGATGGCACAGCTAGCCAACCTGCATACGGCGATCAAGGGTGTAAAGGACGCGAACACGACCGGAGGAAAAATTGTTTCGTTTAATATTGATGCCGCCAACTCATTCGGAAAAACGCAGGGAGCCAATGCTCCGGTCAGTGTCGGGGCTGAATTTGCTTATACAACGGCATTGAACACTCTGCTGGCCAAAGGTTCCCGGCAAAAAATCAATACGACCGGTTCTACAATCATATTCTGGGCTGGCAAAGATGATTCGTTCGAGTCCGATTTCGGCTGTTTTTTCTCGGAGCCCGAGAAAGACGATCCCGACCGTAAAACAAACCGGATTAAGGCGCTCTATCAATCGACTGGGACGGGCGGATTTGTCACCGACGATGACAAAACGGTGTTTTATATTCTCGGCCTGGCGCCCAATGCTGCCAGAATAGCCATCCGTTTCTGGCAGGTCGGGACAGTTGCCGAGATCGCATTCAGGATCCGGCAGTATTTCGATGATCTGGCCATCTGCCACGGCGACAAATACCCTGACTACCCGTCGATTTGGCGTCTTTTGAAATCCACCGCGGCGCTGGGAAAAGCAGAGAACATACTCCCGAATTTGGAGGGTGATCTGATCCGTGCCATCCTGGAGGGTGCGCCGTTCCCTGCGACCCTGCTTCAGCAGGTTTTGCTCAGAATCAAGAGAGAACGGGAAGTCACAGTCGAACGGGCACAGTTGATAAAAGCTTATTTGAACCGGAAATGGCGAATCTCAAATCCAAATCAAGAAAGGAGCATAACCATGAGTCTCGACCCCGGCAATGCAAACATCGGATACCGTCTTGGGCGGCTTTTTGCCGTTCTGGAAAAAATTCAGACCGAGGCCAATCCCGGCATCAATGCCACGATCCGCGATCGTTTCTATGCATCGGCATCATCCACTCCGGCGGTTGCATTCGGCAACCTTATGCGGCTGAAGCAGCACCACCTGGCCAAGCTTGATAATCCCGGCCGCAGAGTTTTTTTTGAAAAACTGCTGGGGGAAATCCTTGATGCTGTCGACGTTTTTCCCGCCAATCTTTCCCTGATGGATCAGGGACAGTTCGCGATCGGTTATTATCACCAGAACAGAGATTTTTATACCGGACATAATTCCGAAAACAACCAGTGAAAGGAGAACTTATTATGGCAGAAAGCAATCTCGAAAATCGTTATGACTTCATGCTCGTCTTTGACGTCAAAGACGGCAACCCCAACGGCGACCCCGATGCGGGCAATCTTCCCCGGGTCGATGCGGAAACCGGCCAGGGGCTTGTCTCCGATGTGTGCTTGAAACGCAAAGTCCGCAACTATGTCCAGCTGACGAAAGCCGGTCAGCCGGGATACGACATTTTCGTTAAGGAAAAGGCGATCCTGAACAACACTATCGCCAAAGCGTATGAAGACCTCGGAATCCAGCTGGATACCTCTGACAAAAAATCCAAGGGGAAGAAAGATGCGGTAGACCGCGTCCGCATGAAAATGTGCGGAGACTTTTTTGACATCCGCACTTTTGGCGCGGTCATGTCCACGGGGGCCAATGCAGGTCAAGTACGCGGTCCTGTGCAGCTGACCTTTGCGCGTTCCGTTGATCCTGTGGTCATACTTGAACATTCGATTACCCGAATGGCAGTAGCCACTGAAGCGGAAGCGGAAAAACAGAACGGCGATAACCGCACCATGGGACGGAAGAATACGATCTCCTGGATGTCTTCGGTTCCCCGGACCCTGACCGTCAGTCGCACCCCGAGCGTGGTGCGGGGATTGAAACGACATACCCGGCGGTCTGCAGTTCGGCAATTTCGGTCGCACCCCGGTCGTGGTGCGCGGATTGAAACGCTTCAAGCGTTGCCATTTGCTCGTCGAGCAGGTTTGTCGCACCTCATCTGGGGTGCGCGGATTGACATTTTTTCATCGACAGAAAAAAAACTGATGTTGAAAGTCGCACTCCGGTCAGAGGACGCGGGGAACCCGGTCTCTTGTTTTTTAGGACAGAACTAAAACTGGGGTTTTGGCGGAGATGTCGAGGCGGAATTTGGCGGTGGTTTGGCCGTTGGTGTCGATTGCTTCGATCCGGATCCCTTTTTCATCCACTTTGCAATAAAATGCCGCACCTTCATAATGCTTTTTGGAACCGCCGCCTGAAACCAGCAGCGGGAAACGCCAATTCGGCGCAGCAGGACTGACTTGATAACGGTGCGTGTGGCCCGCGATCCAGAGATCGATCGGATAGGCCGCCGGAGTGCCCCGGAAAAACTCTGCCGTCATGCGGCGGAGTCGCGGCACCATGTGTTCGAATTCGTCCGGATGCGAATGCGGCGCAACATGTCCCATCACGATCCGGTATTTCGCAGTTTCGAAATCCCTGGAGCGGACGATTCTGCCGAGCCACTCTTTCTGCTCTGCCA
>JAZUCR010000125.1:0-24495 GCA_045639225.1 Victivallales bacterium | reverse complement strand
CATCATTGAAATTTACAAAGACAGGAAGTATATTCTTGACAAACTGGCAGACTATGAAGTAAATGTCGAAACAGTCATTGAACGCGAGGTGCATTCAATGACCCATTGACAAATACCAGCTGCGGACAGATGCCCTTATTTGCGATTATATTGCCATGCTGTCGGCAATTGAGCACGAATTGCCGACACCATGAACGAGTTGCAAACGAACTGGATTTGCTGCACAAAACAGTTATGATTTTCACCTTGATGAACTGAAAATAAGGATTCCGATCGAATTTTCAATCCATCTGGGGAACAGAGCGAAAAATAAAACCGCCGGTCCCGTGTCTACATTGCGGGACCGACGGCAATTTTGTTTTTTCAGATCAGTTTCAGGGCGTCGTCCAGCGCCTGGATGATGTCTTCTTTATTTTCCAGACCGATGGACAGACGGATCAGTTCCGGCGGCAGACCGGCCTTGATCTGATCTTCTTCGCTGAGCTGCGAATGGGTCGTGCTCGCAGGATGGATGATCAGACTCTTGGCATCGCCGACATTGGCGATAATCGTGAACAGATCGACGCTGTCCACCAGTTTCTGCGCTTCTGCAGCCCCGCCTTTGATCCCGAAAACGACCATTCCGTTCGCACCGTCCGGCAGATACTTTTTCGCCAGCGGATTGAAGCCCGGATATTTCACCCAGGCGACCTTGGGATGCTTCTGCAGGAATTCCGCCACGGCGAGGCCGTTTTCGCTGTGCTTCGCGGTCCGCAGAGCGAGACTTTCCAGCCCCTGCAGGAAGATCCATGCCGCATCCGGCGCGAGAGTCGGACCCTGATTGCGCAGACCGACCGTCCGCAGACGCAGGGCAAACGCGATCTCGTTGGCGGGACCGAGATCATGCGCGAAACGCAGACCGTGGTAACCGCGGTCGGGCTCGTTGTAGAGCGCGAATTTCGGATCGGTCCAGTCGAAGTTTCCGGCGTCGATCACTGCACCGCCGATCGCCGTGCCGTGTCCGCCGATCCATTTCGAAAGCGAATGGATCACGATGTTCGCGCCATGTTCGATCGGACGCAGCAGACTCGGCGGCGTGAACGTGGAATCCACGATCAGCGGCAGATGGTGTTTTTTCGCGATCGCGGCATATCCTTCGATATCGGCGATGTCCAGCCCCGGATTGCCTACCGTTTCGATATAGATCGCCCGGGTATGTTCATTGACAGTCCCCTCGGCTGCGGCAAAATCGTTCACTGCGGTGAAATTGACCTTGATCCCCTGCTGCGGCAGGATCGCATCGAACTGCGTATAGGTGCCGCCGTAGAGATTGCTCGCAGCGACGATTTCGTCTCCCTGCCGCGCGATATTGGTAATGGTAAAATAGATCGCCGCCGTTCCGGATGCCAGCGCCAGCGCGGCCTTGCCGCCTTCCAGCGCCGCCAGACGCTTTTCCAGCACGTCTTCGGTCGGATTCATCAGCCGGGCATAGATATTTCCGCTTTCGCGCAGCGCGAAAAGATCGGCTCCGTGCTTCGAACTTTTGAATGCATACGCCGTGGTCCGGTAGACCGGCACCGCTCGGGACAATGTGGTCGGATCGGGCTCCTGGCCCGCATGGATCGCCAACGTTTCGAGATGATAATGCTTGTTGCTCATAGTTACTTCCTCCTATACTCTATTAAAATGGTTGTGTTTCGGTTGTGGTGCAATATATACCCTCGAAATCCATTTGTCAAATCAAAAATCAACTATTTTTGTAGATTTTTTTGCCGCAGGCTGAAAATACCTCCGGAATTGCCGAAGTTTTCGTTCGGACACTTGAAAAAACAGCAAAGACGGTTCAAATTACCGAAGCAAAGAGCCGCAGGGACCCATGACGGGCGCGGAAAGGGAGATGAAATCATGGCAAATCAAACGGTCTGGGGCGAAAATTTCACCCCGGAACAGCAGGCAAAAGCACAGCAGATGAATGATTGCGAAGACCGGGTCCCGGACTATTCCGTTCCCGGTCCCGAATCCGCCACGGCGGCCGAATTCCTCCGGAAAGAACGCAAAGAACTGCTGAAAAAACTTGGCAGATATCTTTACGGTCCGATCCCCGGACGCTGCAGATACCTCGACTTCGATGTGGTTTCCGAGGAGCCGGATGCGTTCGACGGACTGGCGACCCGCAGACAGATCGTGATCCGCTGTTCCAACGGCGGACAGGCCCGTTTTCTGAATATGCTTCTTTATATCCCGAACCGGAGTAAAAAACCGGTGCCGGTATTTTTCGGCATGAATCTGCGCGGCACCCATGCGGGAACCTTCGATCCGCTGGTGCGTTACACGGTCGCGAAACGTTACCCTACGCTGCATGATACCATCCGCTTTTCCGACCGTCGGGCGAGGGAGGATCAGCGCGGCATGGAGGCTTCCCGCTGGGATCATGAAAAAGTCCTGAAACGCGGGTATGCCGTTGCCACGATCAATTACTGCGATGTCTATCCGGATCATCCGCTCGGTTTTCCGGACAGTGTCCTGGCTTTGTTTTTCGATGAAAAAACCTTCCAGTCGCCGGAACGCCCCTGCGGCGCGATCAGCGCGTGGGCATGGGGATATTCGCGCGCGATCGACTGTCTCGAAGCTCAGCCTGAAATCGACCGGAACCATATTGCCATTCACGGACTCTCGCGTCTGGGCAAAACGGCCTTGTGGGCGGGTGCGAATGACGAGCGTGCGGCGCTGACCGTTTCCTGCTGTTCCGGCACGCTCGGCGCGAAACTTTCCCACCGGTATTTCGGCGAAGACTTTTCCTGGATCGACCTGTGGAATCCGCACTGGGTGGTCCCGGAATTCCGCAACTGGGTCGACCGCGACCTGGAGATACCAGTCGACCAGAATCAGCTGCTGGCCTGCATCGCGCCGCGCCTGCTCTTCATCATGAGTGCCGAAGAAGATACTTATGCCGATCCGAAAGGGGAATTCCTCTCGGCCGTCCATGCCTCCAAGTTTTACCGTCTTTTCGGATCCGAAGGCATCGGGACGGACCGGCAGCCGCCGGTCGGAAAACTTTTGACCGGAGACATCGGATATTTTCTGCAGGAAAAAGAGCATAATTTCCATCCCTCGGGCTGGAATGCCCTGCTGGATTACACCGATCTCCACTGGGGAAAACCGGAGTGAACCGGTCGGAATTTCCGGCTGATGCCGACTTGCAAAACAGCGCTTTCCATGCTATAGTTTCATAATTATCGGGAGCAGTTGTAAAGGGATTTTAAAATGATCGTTTTCGGCATCACGGCAATGGTTCTGGTGGGAGTGGGCTGGACCTTTTTCGGATATGTAATGGGCAAAGCCCCTCGGCAGAATATCCAAATTCCTTATTTGCTGATCTGCAGCTCGTTTCTGGCACTGGTCGTGAGCAGCGTCATCGGCCTGTATCAGGGATTTCCCCGCCTCTCGCTTTTCGGATATTTCATCACGTTCGGCGTGCTGGTGATCTGCGGGATCGCCAACTATTTCCAGCTCGATTTCATGTCCCGCGCGATGCAGAAAGGACCCAACGGCATTATCTGGAGCATCATTCAGTCCGGATTTGTCTTTCCGTTCTTCATGGGCGTCATCTTTTTCGGAGTCCAGCTGAACATCCTGCGGATCGGCGGACTGGTCTCGCTGCTGGCTGCGCTCGCACTCTTCGGCATGGGTAAGAAAACCGCGTCCGAAGGGGATTGGAAACTGCCGGCGTTCGGTTCCTTTCTGATGACCGGTCTTTCGCAGATGCTGAGCAATCTGCCATCGTATTTTCCGGAAGCGGAAGCGGTTTCGAGCATCTGGCGGACCGCCGCATTTTCAGTTGGGCTCGGCCTCGGTGCAGTGATCCTGGAACTGCCCAAGGGAAAACTGTTCTTTACGGAACTGGGCAGTCACTTCCGCCGGCTCGCGGTCTGGGGCAACTGCCTGCTGCTGGAAATCCCGGAAATGGTCACGTCCTATCTGCTGCTGTATCCGGGCATGGACATTCTCTCGCGGGCGGGAATCGGGTCCGTCGCGTATCCGGTCATGGTGGGTTCCTGCATCATTTTCTTCGAACTCTTCGCCGTGCTGATCCTGCGGGAAAAACGCAAGCCGGTCCAATGGTTCGCCCTGCTGCTCTGTCTGCTCGGCGTCATCGGCATTTGTCTGTGAACATATTGAATCTTGGATTTTTTAATTCTCATCAGAAAGGATGGCTGTCCTATGAAAATCGTATCCATGGAACTGTTCAAAGTCGCACCCCGCTGGCTGTTTCTCAAAACCACCGCCGATGACGGTACCGTAGGCTGGGGCGAACCCGTCATCGAGGGACGCGCCGACACCGTGGCCGCAGCCGTCAAGGAACTTTCACCCTATGTGATCGGACGCGATCCGGCTCATATCGAAGATCTGTTCCAAGTGATGTACCGCGCCGGATTCTACCGCGGCGGACCGGTGCTGACCAGCGCGATCTCGGGCATCGAACAATCGCTGTGGGACATCCGCGGCAAATCGCTCGGTCTGCCTGTGTATGACATCCTCGGCGGCCCCGTGCGCGAAAAAATCCAAGTCTACTGCTGGATCGGCGGGGACCGTCCGGACGACACCGCCGCCGCGGCAAAGGAAAAAGCTTCGCAGGGCTACCATGCGGTCAAGATGAACGGCACCGCCGAACTGGATTATATCGACACGTGGGCGAAAGTCGAGGCTGCGGTCGGCCGCGTGGCGGCGATCCGGGACGCGCTGGGCAAGGATTTCGGCATCGCCGTGGATTTCCACGGCCGGGTGCACCAGGCGATGGCACGCGTGCTGATGAAAGAACTGGAACCGTATCACCTGATGTTCATCGAGGAACCCGTGCTGATCGAAAATCTCGAGGCATTTGCCGAACTGCGGCGGCATACCTCCACGCCGCTGGCGACCGGAGAACGCAACTTCACCCGCTGGGGATTCAAAGAGATCCTGACCCGCGGCGTGGCGGACATCATCCAGCCCGACCTCTGTCATGCCGGCGGCATTCTGGAAGTGCGGAAAATCGCGGCCATGGCGGAAACGTTCGATGTGGCGGTAGCGCCGCATTGTCCGCTCGGACCGATCGCGTTTGCCGCCAGTCTGCAGCTGGATTACGGCACCCCGAACGCGGTGATCCAGGAACAGAGTCTCGGCATCCATTACAATCAGGGCGCCGATCTGCTGGATTACTTGGTGGACCGTGCCGTATTCGACTACAAGGACGGCAGTGTTTACCGCAACGCCCGGCCCGGTCTGGGGGTCGAGATCAACGAAGCCAAGGTCAGGGAAGCGGCGGCAAAAGGCCATGAATGGAAAAATCCGGTCTGGCGCACCGCCGACGGCGTCGTCGCCGAATGGTGAAAATCACTTCCGATCAAATCAAAGTCAGCAGCAGAACCAGTCCCACGCTGAGCGGAATGGAAAGATTGTCGTCCAGCAGCAACTGTTTCTGAAACAGTTCGACCAGCCCGCCGACAATTACCGCGAGAAGTCCGATCGCAAAATCGGGCAGCAGCGGACGGCGGGTGATGACCAGAACCACCGCCAGCGCGATATACCCGACGATCATGAAACTGACTGTCCCTTCCAGCGATTTGCCGTTGACCAGTTTATGACGGCCGAATTTTCTGCCGATGAGCGCCGCGGCAATGTCGCCGGTCAGCATCACGGTCAGAGCACCGGCGGCAATCCAGGCGGGAAACAGCAGATTGACCAGCAGGGCCGCGGCCAGGACCGGCGCTCCGCCGGATACGATCCATTGTCCCGGTTTTACCTCATTGCGCAACATTTGCCCGAATAATTTGCCGTACAGCCGGCCGAGATATTTTCCGCCGTTGGCATAATCGTGTTCGGACACCAGAGTCAGAAGCAGCAGCAGGAAAAAGATGACCGGCGCACACCAGGGCCAGGGCGCCAGCAGCAGTGTGGCCGCCGGCATCCATAATGAAGAAAGATGAACCAGTTTTCGTTTGACTTCTTCCCGATAAGTGATTTCCATGATATTGCTCCGGTGAATGGGTTAATAGCCGAAGATCTGTTTTGGAGTGACCGTTTGGATCTCTCCAAATTTCTTCAATTTCGCGCGGTCGAGTTTTTCCACCGGTCCTACGACGAAGATATCATATGGCCGCGGAGCGAGCTCGCGGGCGGCAAAATCCGCGATCTCCTGCGGCGTGATTTTCTGCAAGGCCCGGAAGATTTCCGGTTTCAGGTCGCGTTTGATCCCGGTCTTTTCCGACTGGAACCAGATCCCGACCAGATTGCCGTAGGTTTTGGAGGCGCTCAGATCTTTCAGCAGCTTGGTCCGCGCCTGTTCGATCTTGCCGGGATAAAGCGGCATTTTCCGAAACAGTTTCAGCATTTGGTCTGCCGCGTCGAAGAATTTGTCCGGCTGGGTTCCCACAAAACCGAAGATGATATCATAACGGTCTTTTTCCATTGCATTCGAATAGACGGCATAGGAGGAATAAGCCAGACTGCGCGATTCGCGGATCTCCTGAAATACCACGTCGTCCAGCCCGCCCGCGCCGAAATACTGATTGAACAGCATGATCTTTGCCATGTTCACGGGATCGGGGGAGAATTTGTCCGCCCGGGTGCGGATCCCGACCAGGAACTGAGCCGAATCATACGGCAGCAGGAACACCCGCGGTTTTTCCGTCGGCAGCTGCTTGAATTTTTTGACTCTTTCCGTCTTGCCGTTCGCAGCCACAGCTTTTTTCAGCCGTTTTTCCAGTATCGCAGTCAGCTGGTCCGGTTTTTCCGGTCCCACGTAAGCATACATCCGAGGCTGACTGAAACATTTTTTAGCCAGTTTCACCATCTGGTCCGCAGTGATTTTTTTCAGTTCTTCTTCACTCGGCTGATTGCCGAAGAGGAACGGATTGTTTTTCACATCGGGCCCGTATGCACCAAAGAAATTCAGTGCGCGGAAATTGGCCTGCTGGCTTTTTTTCGCATTCGACCGGGCTTTCAAAACCCGTCCCACGTAGGCTTTCCAGGCTTTTTCATCCGGTTTCATGTTCTGCAGAAAATGATCGGCAAGTTCCAGCCCGCGGTCCATTTTCGAGGCAAAACCGCTCAGGTTCAGCGAACTGCGTTCGGCACCGCAGGAGAATGAGAAATCCAGGGCATCCTTGTAAAATTCCCAGCAGAACTCCTGTGCATTGTATTTCGCAGTCCCGAGAAAATCCAGATACCCGAGCGCCAGCGGCAGCAGCGGATCGTCTTCCGAGCCGGAATCCACATAGATCTGCAGAGAAAACAGCGTGTCGTTGACCGGCGAAGGCTTGTTGCTGTAAAAGAGTTGGCTGCCGTCCTGCATCGGCAGGATGGAAAAGTCTTTTTTGAAGTCGATCACATCCAGCGGTGCCAGCGGGGCAGGGGGCAGTTTCAGAAACGCTTTCCCGTAGTCGGAATTTTTCCCGGAATTGGTAGTGACCGGGGTCATTTTCGGCTTGGGTACCTTGCCCGATTCATCCGCTTTGCCGATCACTTTATCGGCCCGGACGTAATGTTTCAGTGTTTTGGCAAAATCAACGATCTCCTTTTTGCCGATCTTTTCCAAGTCATCGACTACCCGCAGATTTTCGGCGTAATCGCGCTCTTTCACGAAAGCGTCCAGATAGGTCCACATGGCGGATTCGGGATCGACCCTGGCACCCACGAGACCTTTCCGGTAATTCAGGATCAGCGCCTTGAGCAGTTCCTCCTTGAATTTGCCGTTGCGGACCTTCTGCAGTTCGCCGAGCAGCAGTTTCGCCAGCTGATCCAGAGACTGTCCGGCCTTCGGCGTGCCGGAAAGCAGGAAAATGGAATAATCGCGCCGGTCATCCAACCCCGCCGAGGCGGACATGACGCGCTGGGTCAGGATCAGATCGCTGTCCATCAGTCCGGTGGACCCGTTGGAGAGCAGATCGCCCAGCAGGGTGCCGAGCAGTTCGTTGCGGCGGCCGGGTTCGACACGGAAACCGATCCGGACCGATTCCGCTTTCGGACTGCTCACTTTCACCTGCTGATTGCCGGTGAGTTTTCCCGCTTTCGGCAGCCGGCGCGGCGGAGCGGTTGCTGCCGGGATTCCGGAAAAATACCGGTCCACCAGCTGAATGGTCCGGTCGAAATCCAGGTCGCCCGCCATCAGGATCGCCATGTTCGACGGCACGTAATATTTTTTCAGAAAGGCGGTGATCTCGGTGATGGAAGGATTTTTCAGATGTTCCGGATTGCCGATGAACGGCACCCAGCTGTAGGGATGCGGCGCAAAAAGTTTCGCATTCACCGCTTCATACATCAGCCGTCCGTCGTTGTCCATGCCCCGGTTGAATTCCTCGTAAACCGCCTCGAGTTCCGTATGGAACAGCCGCATGACCGGATTGCGGAGACGTTCCGATTCCAGCTGCAGCAGCTTCTCCAGTTCCGGCGCAGGGATATTCACCACATAGACCGTCATATCCGAGGCAGTGAACGCATTCAGACCGGACCCGCCGATCGAAGCGATCAGTTGGCTGTATTCTCCCGCGGCGGCACATTTCGCCGCCTCGCCGGAAAGACGGTCGATCTCGGCATAAATCTTTTCTTTTTCCTTCGGATCGGAAGTTTTCCGGCGTTTTTCGAAAAGCTGTTCGATCTGGTCCAGCAGGACTTTTTCCCTGGCATGATCCAGTGCGCCGATCCGGGCATTGCCTTTGAACAGCATGTGTTCCAGATAATGCGCCAGCCCGGTCGCTTCCGGCGGAGAATCAGCCAGTCCCGCGCGAACCGCCAGTTTGAACGAGATCCGGGGCTGTACCGGGATCCGGGAAAGATAAACCTTCAACCCGTTTTTCAGCGTATATTCCCGTGCGTTGTAGGGATCGTTCGTCACATATTTATACTGATACCCGTTTTTGTCCGCCGCGGTTTTCGTTTCCAGCTTCGCGCCGAAAACCCCCGCACAGCACAGGCAAAGCCCCAGAATGATTCCTTTTTTCCACAACATATCGATGATTCCTTTCATTGAAAAACAATCTATTGAAAATCAGACCGCAAAGAAACCGGAAAGTTCAATCATTCTGCTGAAAACGCAGCCGCTGTTCGATTCGGGTCCGCAAATCCAGATGCCGTCCGTCGGAGATATTGAACCGTTCGCAGATCCGCCGGATCAGGGAATCGGCGTGCACCGCCCGGCCGGAAATGAAATCGGCGGCGGAAAAGTTCAGATGAACCTCGATTTCCGGGATCCGGCAGACGGTATTGTCCGAATCCATTCCGGGAAAATCCAGACGGCAGTTTTCCGCATTGAAAAGCGACACGTCCAGCCGCAGAGTCTGATCGCTGAACCCGAGCGAACCGTAAAGCTGCGCACAGAAATTCACCGCATCCGCCACTAAATCGCACAGCCGGCCGTATGAGACCACATGATCGGGATGTCCCGGCAGCACACTGCGGAAATGAAACTGACCCGTCCGGAAAATCTGCCAGAAGACATTTCTGCCGCCGTAACGGAGCGATACGTTGGTAAGATAAGCTTCGCGCAGATCGGGCAGACCGATGAACAGGGAATCCGCGGCCGTTCCGCAGGATTCTTCCGCCGCCGCCCGGACTTCCGACAAAGTGAACCGCTCCGCGGCATACCGATCCGGCGTGATCGTCAGCTCCGCCTGCAATGACTGGCTTTCCCCTTTGAACAATTTGGCGAACAGCTGGCGCGAATGGCCGAGTTCTTCCTGAAAACGGCTCTGATCTTCGTTGCCGGGGACCGCGGTATGATTTTCGTAAAGCAGGCCGCGCAGCATCCGGCCCAGCAGTTCGCGCTGATTGCGCATCGCCCGCTGGATCAGCGCATGCACCTCGCTGGCACGGTAGGCCGGCCGGCTCGAGGCGTCCGCGGTCCGGATATAGAAAACTCCCTGCTGCAGTTCGTGTTCACAGCCGCCGGTGCAGACATGCGGCAGCTGGGTAAAACGCTTGATTGCGAACACCACATACTGTTTACCGTCCACTACCGGACGTTCGAGCGTGAATTCCACCTGAGGATCGGAAAACCGGTTGACGAAAGTGCCGATCTCGGTGGGATCGAAGGATTGCAGTCCCCCCTCGGTCAGACCCGTGAACAGCGCCGGCCGCCCGCCCTCGTCTTCGCCGACTCCGACCACCACATAACCGCCTTTGGTATTGGCCAGCGCCATGCAGTGACGGGCGAATTTGGCACGCCCCGTCCGGGAAAGTTTATTCCAGTTCTGGGCTGCTTTGTAATCCAGTTCATCGGATTCCACGCCGCGTTTGACAATGCTTTCCCAATCCATGATCCTGACTCCCGGTTTCGTTTACATCCGATAATTTAGCATGATTCCGGGATTTTTCCAGTTATGAACCGGGAACTGCCGGTTTTTACGAAGATATCGTCTTTCTGTCAAAGCTTTGCGGAGGATGTTCTCTGCCGCTGGACAGAGTTTGATAGAAAAACGCTGCCGACTCGAATGGTCTGAGGCGGCAGCGGACAGTTTTTTATGCTTTTTTGAGAAGAGCACTCACCTTGTCCAAACCTTCTTCCGGGGGCCGCAAGCCCAAGGGCCAACGGCGGCAGCTTTCCACAATGGCAAGGAGCTCTTCTTTTTCCGGACCGGGAAGTTTGGCGCCTCTTTCGATGAGGTCCTCCAGAATTTCGATATGGACCGAAATCTTGGAATGTACATAATTGTGGACCAGGAATTCGATGCTTTTATTCAGTTCGTCCTGACTGGCGGAAGGCAGCAGTTCTTCGATCTGCTCAAAAGCCGAACAGCGGCAGTATTCGGAAAAAGATTTGCTTTCATCGCGAAAATAGTTCCTGCCGTCACGCATCTCGAAGGCAAGGAAATCCAGAACCTGTGCCGGAACAGAACCGAAATCAGGGTTCAGACGCAGATCATCCAGACGGTCTCCGGCTTTGGAAAGCTTGAAGGCAAGGTCGAACTGTTTTGACGCAATTGCGAAAAACAGTGCGGATGCCACCATTCCGTCAGTGGTGGCCCAGCGGCAGATCCGGGGATCTGCCCCCTCTTCGAGCAGTTTTTCCACCTCATTCCATTTTTTGTCCAATGCGGCTGCAACCAATTTGGCACTTTGCAAAGCATCGCCGTTCAAATCCTGCCGGATGACTCGGATTTCGCGTTCATCTTCCAGGCGTTCCAGTTCTTTTCTGATTTTTTCGTCCATACTCTTTTCTCCTTTTGGGGTTTATGGTTGAAAATGATTTAACGAAACCTGACTTTGCGGAGTGATTGCCGTCCCTTCCCGGAAAATCAGGGTACGACAATCCCCCTCCCCAATAAAAATATATTTATTAGGTAAAAGAAAATTTTAATTTTTCAAAGAGCATCTTTTTGAGAAAAAAGATTAAACCACAAGTAGTATAACAAAAATCGGCAAAAAGTATAATCGGTTGGGAAAAAATTTATGACGAGACGACCCAACCGGAGTGCTGGCTGATTACAGCCCGTGCTTTATAATATAGCAAATACATAGAAACAGTCCGAACGGCAAAATAATGTATCTGAACAGACCGCAGATCACCTGACCGATCGCCTCGGCGATATTGCTCAGCAGGGCGACCAGACCGATGACAACAAATACCAGAAAGAGGATCCCCATACGATTTTTCTGCTTTTCTTATTTTTGATTGTGAAATGAATATGATCCCCGCCGTCAGCCGTTCCTCCTCGAAAAAGGGGAATGGCTGACGGCTGTTTCCTGCTTATGGACTAGATTTTGAAAAAGAGCCTGACCAGCGAAATGCCGTAACATGCCAGAGCCATCACGACAAAAATGGTCAGAAATATCGGTATGCCGTTCTTGAAAATTTCGAGAAGAGTGAGAAGAAATTCTATCATTTTATTAAAACTCCTGTTGTTTTATATTTCTGTTTCCGGTGATCCGTTTTCATGCCTGCCTGATGAGGGCGGACACCTTTTTCAAACCTTCTTCCGGGGGCCGCATGACTAAGGGCCAACCGCTGCTGCTTTCAACCAAGGCAAGCAGCTCTTCTTTTTCCGGATCGGTAATTTTGGCGCCTTTTTCAACGATATCCTCCAGGATATCGAGATAAACCGGCACCTTGGAATGAATATATCTGTGGACCGTGGGTTCTATGCTTTTGTTCAGTTCGTCCTGACTGGCGGAAGGCAGCAGTTCTTCGATCTGCGCAAAAGCCGAACAGCGGCAGCACTCCGAAAGCGGCTTGCTTTCATCGTAAAAGAAGTTCCTGCCGTCACGCATCTCGAAGGCGAGGAAATCCAGGACCTGTGCCGGAAGAGAACCGAAATCAGGGTCCAGACGCAGATCATCCAGCCGGTCGCCGGCCTCGAAAAGCTTGCCGGCAAGTTCGAATTCTTCAGCCGTCAGCGCATAATACAGTGCGGATTCAAGTTCGATTCCCACATCACTGTATCGGCAGATTCTGGGGTCTGCCCCTTCTTCAAGCAGTTTTTCCACCTCCTGCCATCTTTTTTCTTTGGCCGCCAGGACCAGTCTGGCGCTTTGCAAAGCGTCGCCTTTCAAATCCTGCCGGATAACCCGGATCCTGTGTTCATCTTCCAATTTTTCGAGTTCTTTTCTGCTTTTTTCGTCCATGATCTCTTCTCCTTTTTTGATTATGGTTGAAAAATGGTTTAACGAAACTTAACTTTGCTGAGCTGCTGCCGTCCTTCCCGGAAAATCAGGGCACACAATCCCCCCTCCCCAATAAAAAAGTTTTTATTGGGAATAATAAAATTTCTAATTTTCAAAGAACATCTTTTTGAGAAAAAGATTAAACTACACGATGTATAACAAAAATTGGCAAAAAGTAAAATCGGAATATCGAAAAAACGATTTTCCCCTGTGCGGCAGCAATGCTGCCGCTGCCGGCTTACAGTCCATATCTCTTAATGTAGCAGATACACCATAAAAGTCCGAGCGGTAAAATAATGTATTTCATCATCCAGCAGATCACATGGGCCATGGCAATGACGATGTTGCACAGAACGCCCAATAAACCAATCGCGGCGAAGATTAAAATGAGAGCGGCCATAATTAATTCCTTTTTTGGGTTTTGAATTAAACAATTTTTCTATTTTTCAAATAGCATCTTTTTCGGGAAAAAAGAATAACCTGTCGGATTCATAACCAAAATGGGCAAAAAGTAAAATCGGAAACGAACCACGGTACAAAAAAACTGCTGATGGCCGGGATCGATCAACCATCAGCAGTACAAAATGTTTTTCCGGGAACTATAATTGCAGTCAGGATTTATTTGTTTTTGCTGAAACCGGCCCGTCCGGAATTCGTAATTCACTTTCTTATATCAAAACTCCGATAATAAAAACAACGGACAAAGATGCCTGGATGAGCACAGTATCCTTCAGCTGTTCATAAGTCTTGCAGCATGACACCCAGAGAACCAGCGACAATGCAACTCCGCCGATCCCGCATGCCACGCATAAAAACAGATTGGCGATTCCCAGAAAATGATGCGCACAGTAAGCCGCGGAAAACAAGGTGTCCCCGAGGGCAAGCAGAACAACAAATCCGAATAACGCCTGATCCGATTCGGAACCGGATCCATCGGAAGAATCCTGCACATCCCCTCGGGAATTCCCGCTTCCCCCGATATACAGACAGACTGCATGCCACAACGGTCCGTGTCCCATGATCCCGGTGCAGCGGTATTCCGCCACATGGGCGATTTCGTGGAGCAAAGTATCCTTGACGTTTTCCCGGTCATCGTTTTCCAGATAGTTGTCGTTGAGCTCGATATGATCCGCATAAGCCAGCCCGAGAATTTTCTTTCCCAGCGGGGCAAACCGGACTTCCGGACATTTCCCCAGCTTTTCCGCCGTGACCAGATTCGATCTTGCCAGATCCTTCCATGCCGCGGCGGCAATTCCTTCACAATACTGTTTCATATATATGCAGCCTCGCCGGAATAACTTTTGAAATATTCGTCCAGCTCAGATTGCGTATTGCAGACACTCCTGAGACGGCGTTCCAATGCCGTCGCAGCATTATCCGGCACGGGCAGACGGTTGCCCAGGATCACCGTATCGCAATCCAGCAGATATTTGGCCAAATCCGGATAAATCCTGCCGTCGGGAACGATCCCGACCATCGTTTCCGTGTCATTGACGGTCAGACAGAACGGTTCCATACTGTCATATTCCACCGGGATCAATGCGATCCAGACACCCAGTTTGAGAAAACAGCGGGTGTCCGGAACCATGACGGTCTGGAGCTGGATCCCCTCCGTGTTTATCTGTTCCGCAGCCAGTTCCGGCATGACCAGCGGCACATGGTGTTTGAGGCAGAAACGGTCCACATTCCATGACCGGTGATGATGTTCGCAGGTCGCGATCATCATGGCCGGCGGTTTTCCTTCGGTGAGATAAAACTTTTCCAGATCGGCGAGTGGAGCGCCGCCGTTGACTGCAATATTGCCGGATCCGCATTCCAGCAGGATTCCGCCGAAATCACTGCTTTTCCATTTCATCGGCAGCTTCCTTTCCGGTCAAAAAATAAACTTCATCGAACCGGCATGCCGCCGCGGAAACGATTGCCCGATCGGTGCCAGGCATAACGCAGAGCCAGAGTTTGTGTCCGGTCCGGCCCCGCAGGGACGCGGGCAGTTTCCTGCCGGGACGCAGGACGAGCAGTTCCGCCCCGCAGGCAACGGCAGCTTTTTTCAGGGTAGCGAGGGATAGCGTTCTCATTTTCTTTTCCTTTCTCAAAATTTAAAATTAAAAAGTGCGATGGTTTATTGTTTATTAACCATCGCACCGGAAAAGTAAATCGAGTTTTGGAAAAAATTATTGTTTAATTCTTTACCACCCCAATTTTTTCAGTTGGTCAAACAGCGGTTCGCAGTTTTCGTCTGCCTTACGAGGCTTTTTTTCCAAGACTTTGCTGGAATGGCGCAAATTGTTTATGCTCGAATTGCCATTCTGTGGGGCATTTTTTTGACCTAATGCGACATGGGTTGTGTAGACGTAAGATTCTCTCCATGGCAAATCAGGGAACATCTTACACCAATAATCACGCAGCGTTGTACTATATGGTGCTAAAATGACTTTCCCATGGTCCATCGCATTTTTAATATACTCTCTCAATGTCTTGTCTATGCCGAACTCTCTTACTAAATCTTGCCCATATGCAAAATCAACAGTATGGTATGGAACAAGGTCCAAAGAACAAATCTTGTCTGCATATTTGCAAGCATCTTCTCTTGTCTCTATAAATTTTGACAAGATTCCTTCTTTCGGATCACTTTCAGGCGGCAATATATACTTCTTGTCTTTACCTTTTCCAACAAATTTAATATTACCAAAAATCAAACGACTGGGAAACCATGGACGTTTCTTCATTGATTCCAAAGAATAGAGAGGGAAGAACAAACCTTTCTTTTTGCATTCTTTCCGCAGTTCCATTTCAACAAGGAGGTCCTCTATATTTTTGTCTGTCTTAGGAGTGTCGATTCCTTCTGCCCCTGGATTTTTCCCCAAGACAATAATATCAGCACTTTCTGGATTCCCCAGATACAACTCGTAAAAATTCACCAGATCAATCAGTTGGCTGCGCTTTTCCGCTTTTTTGATCAAGTCGAGGATTTTTCCTAAATCATCATCATTCCGGAAAAACATCGCCTGATCGTCAGATCCGCGAAATTCTTTTCCATACCTGGCTTTGTATGCTTTTTGGAATTTATCAAAATTCTCCAGAATTATCTTTCTTCTCGTTTCAAGATCCGGATCTGCTTCTTTTTTCTCATTTCTCTCTGCCAATTTCACCGGAGCCGCACTTTTCCGGGGGCTGCTCTTTTGCGGTTCATTCTGAATTGGAAGGTTTGCCCGGATGGCTGCATATGCAGGCCCCAGCGTTTCTCTCAATCTTCTGGTAAAAATTTCGTGACTTTGGTTACGTTGTTCTTCTGTATAACTTGGGCCGGCTAACCAGTCCCAATCTTCAGGGCGCCGGGGATGCATGGTTCCACAGCTCAAATCGGAAATGACTGGGTGCAATACCTGCCAGTCTTCACCATCACTGATCACGCAAAGCATGTAATTGGACCGCTGATAATCTTTCTCTCGGAAAATTTCTATGCAACGAACTCTTTTTAAGTTGGTTACGCCTCCGGATTCGATAAATTTGCAAGTTGTGCATTCTGGAAAATCTGTGATCAACAAGAGTTTCGCCATTTTTCTCTTCCTTTCATTTTCATTAAATTTAAAATTCATGGAAACTGTACTTATATTATAACACAGTCACTAAAAAAAGTAAAATGCAAATTGAAAAAAAACGAAAATTTGTTACGCCAAGGTATGCGGTCTGTGGACCTGGGGACGATGGCCCGCCTGGATTCCGCGGACTTTTTTACGGAGGAAACGGAGGATACGGAGAACGCGTAATACATAAGCAAAAACAGAAAAAACGAGCTGAATGTGAATTTGTGATCTCCGTCTCGGGAGATGGGTTCCCGCGACACTCCGTATTCTCCGTTTCCTTTGTAACCTCCGTTTCGGTTCGCGGGCAGAAAATTCCACCCACCAATGCGAGTGACGCGTTACGAGACTGGCTTCCCTGCCGCCTCTTTTTCGGGACAGCCTCACTCTTTTCGGGCCGATGGCCGCTTGTCGGCAAATTGCGGCTGGGACCGCAGAAGCCAGTCCCAGTCATAGCCATCAAGCTTTTCCCAGTTGCATTTGTCTGCGAACTGAGGCTGAGACTGCAGAAGGCGGCTCCAGACAATGCCAGAGAGCTTTTCCCAGTCGCATTTGTCTGCGAACTGCGGCTGCATGCTCAGAAGCCTGCGCCAGTCTTTGCCGTTCAACTTCTCCCAGCTGCATTTTTCCATGAACTGCGGCTGGGCCTCCAGAAGCCGGCACCAGTCACTGCCGGAGAGTTTTTCCCATTCGCATTTATCCGCGAACCGCGGCTGGGACCGCAGAAGCCAGCTCCAGTTTTCGCCGTCCAGCTTCTTCCAATCGCATTTATCCGCGAACTGTGGCTGCATGCTCAGAAGCCTGTACCAGTCTTTACCGTTCAGCTTCTCCCAGCAGCATTTTTCTACGAACTGAGGCTGGGCCTCCAGAATCCAGCCCCAAGCGAGGCCTTCAAGCTTATCCCACGGACATTTGTAGGCAAACTGCGGCTGGGCCCAAAGAAGCCAGGCCCAGTCCATGTCTTTGAGCTTTTCCCAATCGCACTTGTCCGCGAACTGTGGCTGTTCGCGCAGAAGAGAGCACCAATCATCTCCATCCAGTTTATTCCACGGGCACTTGTCCGCAAACTTCGGGTTGGAAAGAAGTCGGTAACGCCAGCCGAGTCCAATATAAGGCCGTTTCCCATTATACCTCTGTTTCAGACATCGATCGACAAACTTGGGCTGGGCCTCCAGAAGGCGGCTCCAATCATAGCTGCCCAGTTCATCCCATGGACAGCGGTCCGCGAACTGCGGCTGGGCCTCCAGAAGCCGGCTCCAATCATCGCCATCCAGCTCATCCCACGGGCACTTGTGCGCAAACTGCGGCTGGGCTTGCAGGAGATTGCTCCAGTCTGAGCCGTAGAACTCATCCCATGGGCATTTGTCCGCGAACTCCGGTTTGGAGCGCAGAATGTAGCTCCAGCCAAGACCGATATATCCCTGTTTCAGGCATTGATCAGCAAACTGCGGCTGGGCGCGCAGGAGTTCGCGCCAGACATAATCTTCCAGTTTTTCCCACGGGCAACGATCGGCAAATTCAGGTTTCAGCTGCAAAAGCTGGCTCCAGTCCAAGCCGTCACTGCAGCGGGAAACGAGCGTTTCCCAATCCTGCGGAGTCAGTTCGGAAAGATCAAAGTCTTTCGCCGGGCGGGTCAGAGTCAGTTTCTTTTTCATCCAGAAAAAAATTTCCGGGGCGATTTTTGTGTTTTCAGTCATAACATTTTCCTTGTTTTTTTGTTTTTTATAGTATAACACAACCTGCCGAAAAGTACATGTCAAATCAGACGAACAAGCTGAAAAAATCCTTTTTTTTCCAGTTTTCTGATTTCAGGGTAATCAGTCTCCCGGTAACCCGAATCGTTTTGAGATTGCTCTCTGGTAACATCCGAATTTCAAAAGTAAACTGCCGAAATGTCGTTTTTTTCAAAAAAAAACGATTTCCCGCTTGCTTTTTTCTGTAAAACAGGCAAAATTACCGGAACAGAATTTCATCAGTCTGAAAGAAAGGATTTGAAAATGGCTTCTTATCTCGTTAAAAAAGCAGTCGGTCCGGTGGATATTTCCGCCGAATGGGATTCTCCCGTCTGGGCAAATGCAGTCACACAGAAACTCGAAGTGGTGATGGAAAAAAGCAGTGATCACCATCCCTGCACCGAGATCCGGATGGTCTATGACGATCAGGGCATCTACGGTCTCTTCCAGGTGAAAGACCGCTATGTACGTGCGGTCCAGAAAGCCGATCAGGGACAGGTCTGCACCGACAGCTGCGTGGAATTTTTCGTGCGTCCCGCGGGCGAAAAGAAATATTTCAATTTCGAGATGAATTGCGGCGGCACGATCCTGCTTTACCACGTATTGAACTGCCGCTCCCATGAATATGACTTAGTGCCGCAGACCGACCTCGATTCGATCAAACGTTTCCACACGCTGCCGAAGATCGTCGATCCCGAGATCCAGGAACCGACCACCTGGCGGCTGGGTTTTGCGATCCCGATGTCCTTCTTCACCAAATACACCGCGATCGATCCAAAACTGTCCGGACAGGTCTGGCATGCCAATTTCACCAAGTGCGCGGATAAGACTTCGCATCCGCACTGGCTCTCCTGGATGCCGCTTTCCAAGCTCGATTTCCATCTCCCCGATGAATTCGGCGAACTGGTTTTCGAATAAATAATCTTTGAAAATTACAATCCAGGCGGGAAAGATTTCACTCGAACTTTCCCGCCTGGATCTTTTTCAGCCGTGATATCTGTCAGAAGAAAACCGGCCGAGGAACCTGCTCATCCGGTGGAGCTGTATTTCTCGATGGGCCGGGCTGAGATTACAATTTTTTCAGTTCCAGCTTATAGGAAACAGGATGGCTTTCCTGATATAATTTCTCGTAGGCGGCATCCAGCTGTTTCAAGATCGCGGGGACCTGTTTTTTGTTCTTTTTGTAGGCGGTGATCACGTTCTTGTAATACTTCTCATTGGAGCCTTTTTTGTCGATGAAACGGGCTTTGAACCATTGATCCGCCGCCTTGCAGCAGCTTTCCGCATCGTTGAGGTCGGCATTCTGAGATTTGGCAAAACGGTCGCCCTGCACCACCGAACGGAGCCGTCCGAAACAACCCCGGATGATGTTGACCTGGGCAAAGATCTTCTGCGCCTGTTTGCGGGACGGCGTATTCAGTTCTGCCAGATTGATTCCTTCGGCCAGCTCGGCGGAAGTATAAGTGCCGAGAGCGGTTCCGTTGGCCGACAATTGGTACTTGCCGTCGGCGAGACCTGATACCTGCAGAAGTTCCGTATTGAGGTCCGCGGTGAAAGGCACCATCGCATCGATTCCTTCATGCTGCTTTTTGTTCGGAATGAACGGCAGACGCTCGGGAGCATATTCGAATGAAACTCCTGCCGCAGTTTTGCCGTCTCTTTTGATTTTCATATCTTTTATAGCGGCATGGTTTGCCGTTTTGATTTTCCCGTCGGCAGCATCGATACTGACTTCGGCGATCTTACCGTCCAGACCCGCTTCCTTGCAAAGATAATAGGCCATCAGGAGATGTCCGAGCGGATTGGGATGGACCTTGTCCGTGCGCATGGGGAAGATCTTCGGCTGTTTTTTTATAACTTCCGTCATCGGCACATGAAATTCAACCAATTCCAGCCTGCGTTCCCTGGCGATTTTCCGGACGATCTTCGCCGCGGCGGCAAGTCCGGCTTCATTATATGTCGAGGGATTGCCCTTGCCGTATTGGTTATACGGGGTAGGGGTGATCAAAGTCACTGCAATGCCGGCTTCTTTCAGCCGGTCGCAGATCTGGTTCAGGTTGTCTTCATATTTCTTCAGCGGTTTCATCCGCTTTTCATCCAACTCGGTGCCGCCCTTGGCATAAAGCGAAAGATTGATGTCGTTCATGCCGAACATGATGAAAACGCGGTTCGGTTTTTTGTCCAGAACATCATATCCCAGCCGGGCGAGGCCGCCGGACGCGACATCGCCGGAGATGCCGGCATTTTCCACCCGGATCTTGCTGCCGGGCTGACGAAGCTGATACATGGCCTGCACCCAGTAAAGGAATTCTCCGCCGTGCGTGATGCTGTCGCCCAGGAAAATGACTTTGTCCCCATCTTTGAACGGGGTAATGGCATGGACCCAGAAGATACTGCAGAGCAGCATCAGGAAAGAAAGACTTTTTTTACAATGGAACATGGTATTTCTCCTTTTTTTATTGGGAAAGTTTTATTTGCTGCCCTGCGCCGCGGCAAGGGCATAGAGTTTGATGTCGAGGATATCGCCCTGGAACGGGAAGAACGAGCCGCTGTGACGGTCGCCGATCGCAGTCTTGTAAACCGCCGGCGAAAGCGGCTGTTTCAGTTTCGACGGCCGTTTGACGTTCACTTTACCGTCGATCAGGATTTCCGCCCCGTCCGCAACCTTGTAAGTGAAGCTGATCGTGCAGATCTTCCCGTTGGGAATGCTGACCGTATTGCCCATGAAGATTTCAGAGCCTTTGTCGCCGCAGCCGATCCAGACGATCGGCTTGTATTTTTCGTCACCCACCGGACTCAGAAACAGGCTGAATCCGTGATTGTCGGCCGGCTGCGCGGTTTTTCTGATGTAAAAGATATATTTGCTGTCCCACAAAACGCACCACGCCTTGCTGCCGGGAGTCTGCTTCATCCGGAACGTTGCTTCCAGCCGGAAATCTCCTGTGGGCGTCAGCTCAGGATAGGGCTTGTTCATGATGATGCCTTGTCCGGACTTTTCCTTGCCGATGGAAAGACAGGATTTCCCATCCTCCCCTTTGACGATTCTGGTAGTTCCGCGCAGGGTCCCGACAAACTTGTCATCCTGGGAATTGATTTTGCCTGCGGTGAAATCCCAGTGCGCGATCAGCGTATCCTCCGCGGCACCCGGGACATGACAGCCCAGGCAAATTGCCAGCAGCAGAAGCAGCGTAAAATGACGTTTTCTTTCGTGATGAGAGCTTTGTTTCCGACTTGCGTTCATTTCTGATTCCTTTCCTTGTAATATCACGTTCGGGTAAATATGGATCTGATTTCAGAGAATGGTTCTGGTATCGCAGAACCAGTTCCAGTAATTCCGCACATATTCCACTTGTCTGCGATGATTCTGCTGGCTGAAGAAACCGCTCTGGAGCAGACACCAGCCGTCGATCCGGCCCAGATCCAGCTGCTCGCAAATGTGTTCGCACTGCATTTCCACATGCTCCATCGCCATCGGGCCGGTTTTGCCGCCGAAGTCATGAATGAACTGTCCCTGAATGATTTCCTTATCCGGATACGCCGCACGCAGACGCCGGACCTCGACTTCATACAGGGCTTTCCAGAAATATTCGGTCGGATACCAGTTCCAGACGGAAAGCCCGTCGATGTCGTCCTTGAACGGCTGAAGACATTGCACCGAATCCTGAATGGTCAGATATTGGACGACGTAAAGTTTCAGCGCCGGATTTTTCGATTTGAGCGCCGCATTGACTTCATGCAGATATTCCGGCGACATCGTCTTGCTCGGACCGTTTGCCTCCAGAAAATCGTCGACCACGGCGCCTTTGATGGCCGGGTATTTCAGCGACAGTTCGCTGATTCGTTCCGCCGCTTCGCGGTATAATAATTTCCAGCCGCCGCGTCCCGGTCCGTTGGCTTCGATATGGGTCAGTCCGCAGATCAGATTCGGAATGCCCTGAAGACGCTTGAGCTGTTCATCGCATAAGGCCTCCAGTTCATGCAGACCGTTCATCCAGAACGCCCCTTCGCACCCCATGTAACTGACTCCGGTTTCCAGACTGCACCGGGTCGGCTCGTTTACGAACATGGCTTTTCCCGGAACCTGGTCCAGAAGGTAACCCCACACCCAGAATTTTTCACGGTTTTTCATCTTCGCTCCTCTTTCAGAAAAATGCCGGTCACGATTGCCGGACGATGACGTGATCCTGCTCTTATAGTATTATAGCCTGAAATCCCGAAAATAAAATGTCATAAGATATCAAATTTAATGTCAAAATATCCTATATTCGGAACTGCCGTCCCGGTATTTTCCGCATAATATCGGATATCGTTTTGATTTTTGGATCGTTCGGTATATATTATCTGTCAGGCCCGGTTTTCATGCGCGTTTGGACAAGGCTCGAAACGGAGATAATCTATTTACGGAGGAAGGGTTTATGGAACCAGACAATCGAACGATCACCATTCGTGAAATATCGACCGCGGAACAGCTGAAAACCATTGAATCCCTGGCCTGGAAAATTTTCCCGGAGACCTACCGGGATCTGATCCCGGCCGGGCAGATTCCTTACATGATGAAACTGATGTATGATCCGGCGGTTCTGGAAAAAGAAATTGCGGGGGGAATGAAATTTGCGCTCATCGCCGACGGCGAAACCCCCATCGGCTATATCAGCTGGCATACGGCGGATGACGGCAGCACGAAATTCATGCGCCTGGAAAAGCTGTATCTGGATTTTTCCTGGCATGGACGTTCGATCGGGAATATGGGACTGCTTTTTGTGATCGAAAAGGCCAGACAAGCCGGAGCGGCTTACATTTCGCTGAATGTGAATAAAGGAAATGTCCGGGCCCAGAATGCCTACTGCAGGGCCGGTTTTTACCGCTGGCGCAGTGAAAAGGAAGATGTCGGCAACGGTTTCTTCAAGGATGATTACATCATGCGTTACGACCTCGTCCCCAGCGGGGAAAAACCGCTGTCCGACTAGTCGATTTTGGAGAGATCGCCGTTGATGGTGATTCCCCCGTCCGCTACGATGATCGCACCGTTGAGATAACTCGACTCGTCCGAGGCCAGGAACAGGGCCACTTTCGCGATCTCCTCCGGCGTGCCGTAACGCCGCAGCGGCGTGCGCAGTTTCAGAAAACGTTCCTCGTCGAACGTCGAATTTTCCGGATTGCTCTGCCGCATCATCGGCGTCATGATCGCCGCCGGGGCAATGCAGTTCACCCTCACTTTATACCGGCCGTATTCCGCCGCCATCGATTTGGTGAGCTGGACGATCGCTCCTTTGGTCGCCGTGTAGGCGTCGCAGTCGGGAATGCCGATCATGCCCGCGCTGGAGGCGGTGTTGATGACAGACCCGCCGTTTTTCATCAGCAGCGGCAGCCCGTATTTGCAGAAGAGGAACACGCTGCGCAGATTGATCGCCAGCACTTTTTCCCAGACCGCTTCTTCGATATCGGTGATCCGGCCGTCGCGTCCGTTCCAATAGACTCCCGCGTTGTTGTAAAGCACATCCAGTTTGCCGTTCGCCGCGGCAATGACTCGCTGGACATCTTCGCTTTTCGAAACATCGCACCGGACGAAAATCCCGCCGACTGCGGCCGCGGCTTCCTCCCCTTTTTTCTCGTCGATATCCGCGATGATGACTTTTGCGCCTTCCGCGGCGAACAGTTCCGCACCGGCACGTCCGATGCCGCCGGCGCCGCCGGTGACGATCACGGTTTTCCCGTTCAGTCTTTTCATTTCAAATCCTCCGACAGTGGAGATTTGTCACATGATGGTATAGCCGCCATCCAGGACGATTTCCTGACCGACCATGAAATCGGAAACTTCCGAGGACAGGAATACCACTGCGCCCTGATGGTCGGCAGGCGAACCGAAACGATCGATCGGAGCCGTTTTGAAAAACACATCGACCACTTCCGGGAAGAGGTCCGCGACCTTGGTGACGCCCGGGGAAATGCAGTTCACCCGGATGCCGTGCTTGATCAGTTCCGCCGCGGCCGCCCGGGTCATGTGGATGACCGCCGCTTTCGAAACGCTGTACGGCAGCTGGGGATCGGGCCAGATCACATGACCGCAGATCGAACCGGTATTGATGATTTTGCCGTATCCGTTCGGGATCATGACCTTGGCTTCGGCTTTCAGACAGTTCCAGGTGCCGTTGAGGTTGATGTCCATCTGTTTTTTCCACTCGTCGGCGGAAACATCCAGGATCCCTTTGATCGGAATGGAGATCCCCGCGTTGTTGACCGCGATATCCAGTCGTCCGAAAGTATCGACGACTTTTCTGACCATGGCTTCGACCGCATCGGCATCGGCGATGTCGCAGGCCACGGCAATGGTTTTGCGTCCGGTCGCCTCGGCGATCTCTTTGGCGGTTTTCTCCGCATTGTCGGCCAGAATATCCACAACGGCGACATTGGCGCCGGCTTCCGCTAGAGCAAAAGCCAAGCCTCGTCCGATGCCCCGTCCCGCTCCGGTCACCAGCGCATTTTTTCCATCCAGTTTGAAACGGTCCAGTATCATTTTTCTCTCCTCATTATTTGACGATTTGTTTGACTGCCTTGATGACATCGGA
>JAZUCR010000124.1:0-8863 GCA_045639225.1 Victivallales bacterium | reverse complement strand
CGTTTCCAGCCCCGGCAGTTCCGAGGCCCGTTTCAGGGCTGCCTGCTGACTTTGCGGCGTGTAATCCAGAAATGCCGATTTCAAGATCAGCTCCATGTCATACGTGTCATCGGCATCGGGTTCCGGTTCAGTCTGATGATCCGGAACGGGTTCCGCAGGAGGAAACGGCGGCGGATCCTTCAAGGCGGAAAACGGTTTCAGCGCCGGCAGGACCGGGTCCGGACTGTCGGGCCGGAGTTCGAACGGAACCGGTTCCGGCACCGGACTGCGGGCCGGATCCGGCACATAGACCGTGCCGGAGGAGACCATCGCTTCCCCGGACTCGCGCATGGCCTGCGCCACCGCGTTCCGGACGGCCGCCGCCACTTCGAATTCCCGCGAAAAACGCACTTCCCGTTTCGCCGGATGCACATTCACGTCCACCATCGCCGGATCCATCTTGATGAACAGGATACAGGGCTGATAGCGGCCCTTGTCGAGCACGGGCCCACAGCCGTCCCGCACTGCCCGGTAGATCGCCTGCGATTCGACCGGACGGCCGTTCACGAACAGCCGCTGTTCGGACCGGGTGGTCCTCGTGAACGAACGCCGCGCGATATAGCCGGTCACCTCGATCCCGTTCAATCCGCCGGAAAGAGGCAGCAGCGCATCGGCATAATCCCGACCGAACAGATGCCGGATCCGCGGGACCAGGTCAGCTGAAGCCGGACTGTTCATGAAGGTCCGGTTGTCGATCCGCAGTTCGAAGGAAATATCCGCATGCGCCAGCGCCAGACTGGTCATCATTTCCGCGATATGGTGTTCTTCCGTGCCCGCGCTGCGCAAAAACTTCTTCCGGGCAGGCGTATTGAAAAACAGATCGCGCACAATGATCTCCGTTCCGGGCGCACAGCCCGCCGGACGGCTCGAAATCATTTTCCCGCCGTGGATGATCACTTCGCTGCCTTCCGGGGAATCCTTCTGCCGGGTCCGGAGCGTGATTCTGGATACCGAAGCGATACTGGGCAGCGCCTCGCCCCGGAACCCCATGGTCGTGATCGCAAAAAGATCGGATTCCGCCTTGATCTTGCTGGTGGCGTGCGCTTCGAAACACAGCAGCGCGTCATCGGCATCCATGCCGTCGCCGTTATCCACCACCGCGATCATGTCCGAACCGGCTTTCTGGATCCGGACCGAGATCTTGTCCGCATGGGCGTCCAGCGAATTTTCCAGCAGTTCTTTCAGCACGGAGGCCGGACGCTCCACCACTTCGCCCGCGGCGATTTTATTGTAGATCTGCTCCGGCAGCAGATTGATCCGGCTCATGGCTGTTTCCTCTTGTCCTCGCCGGCTTTCCGGTCTTTGGCTTCCTTCACGATATCCCGGAACACTTTTTCCCGCCGGATATTGTCAAAATTGGGATTGTAGGAAAGCGGCAGAATGTTTTCGCCCAGCTTTTCGTAGGCTTTCCGGAAATATTCCAGCGCTTCGGCGGTATCTCCGTTCAGGGAATACATGCTGGAAAGGTTCAGGGCCGCGATCGGCGAATCCGGTTCTTTCAGATACACTTTCTTCGCGCTGACGATCGCCTCTTTGTAGCGTTTCTGTTCTGCCAGCACCGAGCCCAGATTGGTGTAGGCTCCCATGTCGTCCGGATTCAGCATCGTCATCATCCGGAAGATCCCTTCCGATTCGGTATATTTCTTCTGGATGTAGAGCACGGTCCCCAGCATGGAAAGCAGCCGCCCGTCATTGGGATAGAAAACCAATGCGGTCCGCAGCTGATCTTCCGCCCTCGCATATTGTCCGGCGGAAACATCCCGTGTGGCACCGGCAATCACCGCTTCCGGATCCGGCAGATTCACATTCGGACGGTTGACGGACTGATTCCGGACATTCTGCTGATAACTGAACGGACTCAGACGCATTTCGACTTCACTGCCGGAGGAAGCATTTTCCTCGGGTTTTTCGGGCAGGCGGCTGCCGCGGATGATCAGCGTCAGCACGATCACCAGCACGATGAAGAAAATCAGCGGCGCCAGCTGTTTGCCCAGCGGATTCTGTTCTTTCATGCTTTCTTCTCCGTTTTTTCCGCCAGATGACAGGCGCAGAAATGACCGCTGCGGCATTCCCGCAGGGAAGGCACTTCATCGCGGCATCGTTTCTGTTCCTCCGGAGACGCATGCATGCAGCGTTCGCAGCGGGTCGAAAAACGGCATCCGGCAGGGAATTCCGCCGGCAGCGGCACACTGCCCGGGATCGTGGAAAGCCGTCCGGAATCTTCGCACAGCACCGGCACCGCCGCCAGCAGTGCTCGGGTATACGGATGCTGCGGCGAATCGATCAGCTCGCGCACTTTGCCCATTTCCACGATCCGGCCGGCATACATCACCGCGACCCGGTCGGCGGTTTCCGAAACGATCCCCAGATTGTGCGTCACCAGAATCATCGACGTGCCCAGCGTCCGCCGCAGTTCCAGCAGCAGATCTAGGATCTGCGCCTGGATCGTCACATCCAGCGCCGTGGTCGGTTCATCCGCGATCAGCAACGCCGGATGGCTGGCGATCGCCATCGCGATCATCACCCGCTGCTGCATGCCGCCGGACATCTCGTGCGGATACAGCTTCACCCGGCTCGCCGGATCGGGGATCCCGACTTTTTTCAGCAGTTCCTCCGCTTCTTTCCACGGATCCGCCACATCCGGACGGTGCAGTTCCAGCACTTCGGCAATCTGTTCGCCCACCCGGAACACCGGATTGAGCGAAACGGACGGTTCCTGAAAAATATATGCGATCTTCCCGCCGCGGATCTTCCGCAGTTCGCGGCCTTCGAGTTTCATCACATCGGTCGTCTCGCCGGGTCCGGTTTTCAGCTTCACTTCTCCGCCGAGGATCCGCGCCGCACCAGGCAGCAGTTTGGCCAGGGACATGCAGGTGATGCTTTTCCCGCAGCCGCTTTCCCCCACCAGCGCCAGAATCTCCCCTTCCTCCACCGTAAACGAAATATCCGAGACCGCCGGCAGCAGTTTGCCGTCGGATAAGAAGGAAACATTCAGATCGTTGACTTCCAGCAGCGCCATTTTTTTCTCCCCGGAACTCAGACCTTACAGATATCTTTGAGCTGGATCCCGCCGATCTTCGGGATCGGGGAATAAACCGGCGAATCGAAACGTTCCTGATTGCCGGTCAGGATTTTTCCCAGCGCCATGCCCTGGTCGCGCGCGGCCAGCCACAAACCCGGCGTCACTCCGTCGAGTTCCGCACAGTCGCCCGCCGCGTAGATATCCGGATCGGATGTCCGCAGCTGATGATCGACTTTGATCGCCCGGCCGATCTCCAGTCCCGCTTCCTGCGCCAGCGCGATTTGCGAACGGATCCCCGCCGAAAACAGCAGGAGCGAACAGCAGCATTCGGATCCGTCGGAAAATTGCGCCTTGACCTGTCCCGCACCGCAGGATTCAACCGACTGGAGCGACGCATTCAGCTTGATATTCAGATTCAGCTCGGCGAGTTTCTGGAGCAGGACCGCCGACTGCGCCTCATTCAGCTGACGCGGCAGCAGACGGTTCATGAATTCCGCCACGGTCACCGCGAAACCGCGCTGACGCAATGCCCACGCGATCTCCAGTCCCAGCAGACCGCCGCCGATCACCAGTGCCGAAGCATCAGCTTCTGCCGCTTTCGCCGCGATCTTCCGCGCATCGTCGAGCGTCCGCAGGGTGTAGGAAGCCACCTGATCGAGACCTTTCACCGGCGGAACAAACGCATTCGCCCCGGTCGCAAAGACCAGCTTGTCATATCCGAATTCACGGCCGTCTTCCAAGCGGATTTTGTGTCCCGCCCGGTCGACCGCAGTTACCTTGCAGCCCAAGTATGGTTCGATCTTCATGCCGCGCAGTTTTTCCGCATCGAACAGGATCAGCTTGGCTTCCGGCAGCAGACCTGCCACATATTCCGGCAGCCGCATTTTCGCATACAAGCCGGCCGTATCCGTATCGAAAATACGGATTTCCGCCTCGGGATCATGATCCCGGATGGTTTTTGCGGTCATGAATCCTGCCTGTCCGGCACCCAGTATGATATACTTCATCGTCGTTCCTCCTGTCCGAATCATCATTTCATGATGAAATATAGGATCTTTTCCCCGAACATCAAGTCCGTATAGCAAAAAAATCATTAAAAATGCGGAAGTTTGGGTTTTGGCACTGGAAAAATGGGCCGGAAGGTTTATATTTCCGAATCGAACACAACCAAAAATCTGCTGAAAGGATAAATCATGAAAAAAGTACTTTCCGAATTCGATTCCCGCCGCATTCTGGTGGCGCCCTCCCTGCTGGCCGCCGATTTTGCCTTCCTCGCCGATGAAGTCCGGCGCATCGAAGAAGCCGGCGCCGATCTCCTCCATCTGGATGTGATGGACGGGCATTTCGTGCCGAATCTGACGATCGGTCCCGCACTCATTTCGGCTCTGCGCAAACACTCCTCGCTCCCGTTCGACACCCATCTGATGCTTTCCGATCCGCTCAAATATGTCAAACCGTTCGTCGAGGCCGGTTCGGATCATATCACGTTCCATATCGAATGCGACAACGATCCGCTGGAAGTCATCGCCGCCATCCGCGAACAGGGCGCTTCCGTCGGCGTTTCGGTCAAGCCCAAGACTCCCGCGTCCGCAGTCGAAAAACTGCTGGATAAAGTCGACCTCATCCTCGTGATGTCGGTCGAACCGGGCTTCGGCGGACAGTCTTTCATGTCCGAAGTCGTGCCCAAGGTCGGCGAACTGCGCGCGATGGCCAACAAGGTCAATCCGCGGATCCATATCGAGATCGACGGCGGCATCGGCGGCAAAACCGCTCCGCTCGTGGTCGAACAGGGCGCCAATATGCTGGTCGCCGGCACCTCCGTGTTCCATGCGGAAGACGGTGCTCCCGCGGCGGTCCAGCGTCTGCATGACACGCAGAAGCTCCTGCCCGAACAACCTGGGAAATGAAGCGGATCCGTTTTTTCAACGATCTGCTGACCGCGAAATTCGGTTCGGTCCTCCACCGGATCCCGTTCGATCTGGGATTGAGCTGTCCGAACCGCGTCAACGGCCCGGGCCCCTGCGCTTTTTGTGCCGCTGATGGCGCCCGGGCGCGGCATCTGGTCTCCGGCATGGAGCTCCGTGCCCAGACCGAAGCCGGAAAAGCTTATGTCCGCGAACGCTATCAGTCCGAGGGACCGTATCTGGCTTATTTTCAGGCTTTCACCAATACTTTCGCGCCGGTCGACGAGCTGCGGAAACTTTATTCCGAAGCGCTCGCGACTGCTGATTTTCGGGCGCTGGTCATTGCCACCCGCCCCGATTGTCTGTCCGAGGAATGTCTGGATTATCTCTGCGAACTGAAAGAACGGTATGATCTCTGGCTGGAGATCGGCGTCCAGACCGCCAACGACCGGACACTTGCCGCCATCCAGCGCGGACATGATTTCGCCTGTGTGGAAGATGCGGTCCGGCGGGCTCATGCCCGCGGCATCCATTGCGCCGCCCATCTGATCCTCGGCTTGCCGGGCGAAACGGAAAGTGATTTTCTCGCCACCGCGGACCGGATTGCCGCACTGCCTTTCGAGGCGGTCAAGATGCATCATCTGCTCATCCTGCGTGGTACACCGATGGCGAAGCTGCTCCACGAAAACCGGGTGCACCCCCTCAACGAATACGAATACGCCGCCGCGCTGGCCGGATTCCTGCGCCGTCTGCCCGATTCCATGTGCGTGATGCGCCTCAGCGCGGATGCCCCGGAAGAACAGATCCTCGCCCCCAAATGGTGGATGAAAAAAGGTCAGTTCCGCGAAATGTTTCTGGACTTTTTCAACCGGCAGGAGGATGATCCCGCACCGTTCCGGTTTGCCTGCCGGACCGATGACGGCAGCTATACTTTTTACCACCCCAGGTTCCGTCAGCATTTCCATTCCATGGCGGGCGCGGCAATGGAATCCGATAAGAAATACCTCGAACCCTGCCGCATCCGGGAACGTCTGAATCAGGGCGGATCGTTGAAGATACTGGAAATCGGGTTCGGCATGGGATTCAATGCCGCCGCCCTGCATCGGGCCGTAAAAGAGACGGGAAACGGTTCGGTGCAGCTGGTCTCCCTGGAATCCGATCCGGCGGTCCTCCGTGCCGCCGCCCTGCTCCCGGAACATCCAGACCCGGAAATGATCGCCGCCCTGCAGGATCAAAACCTTTATGCGGACGGCGGATTTCAGCTGAAACTGATTTGCGGAGACGCCCGGACCTGTCTGCCGGACGGAATCCGATTCGATGCGGTTTTTCTGGACGGTTTTTCCCCCGATGCCAATCCCGAACTCTGGACCGCGGAATTCATCGGGGAATTGAAAAAACGTCTGAAACCGGATGGTCTGCTGGCGACTTATTCGACAGCCTATCCGGTCTGCGGCGCCCTGCTGCAAAACGGTTTTCAGCTCTACAATTCGGCGCCGTTCGGACGCAAACGCGGCGGTCTGCTGGCGGCTCTGACCCCGCAGAGCCATCTGGCGCCTTTATCGGAAAAAGACCGTCTGATCACCACGAAATCGACGGCCGGAACGCCCTATTCCGATCCCGGCCTGGACAGCACGCGGGAACAAATCCTTACGCGTCATGCCGAGATCATTTCCGAGCGGCGGAAACAGGGCATCCCCAAATGGTTCCGCCGCTGAACACGAATCGGGCAGGTCGGTTCTTTCTGCCGGATGCCGCGAATACGAAAATACAGTGCGGCGGCATGCTCGTGTCCGTATTTGTCTCCTGCCGGAACCGGCCGATTGTTTTTTTTTGAAAAATTCTTTTTTTGACGCTTGACTTTAGAAAAATTTAAGCTATAGTTAAAGTGTTGATATAATAGCATATAAAGGTTTTATTTATGAGTCGTTCACTTTACCTGCAAATTTCGGATGATATTCTGAGGCGGATCGAGGATGGGAGCATTCCTGTAGGAGGAACAGTCCCCAGCATTCAGGTCCTGCGCGGACAATACCGGACCAGTCACGTTACGGTCCTGCGGGCATTCAAGGAACTGTCGGAGAAAGGGATGATCCTGAAACGGCCGGGGATGGGCTACGTGGTTGCGCCGAAAGCGAATACGGTCCGGAAACTGCGCTCGCTGGGCGGTCTTTTCCGGAACATTTCCAATCTTCCGATGGATCAATATTACAACAGCATCATGGGAACAATCCAGCAGGAATGCGCCGCGGCGGGGATCGGGCTCTTTTTTTCGGCGGCGGCCTCGAAAACCCTGCTCAAAGGCTGCAAGGATCCCGATGCGGTCCTGGCCGATGCGGAAGCCATGAGCAGTTTCGTGGACGGTTTCTTTGCCGATTCCTGGCTCCCCGATGATTGTATTAAAGAAATCATGAAACGGACCGGCAAGCCCCTCGTCATGGTCAACCGTTCCGCTTCGAAGGGGATCACTGCGGTTTATCCGGATCTCAAGGGCAGCCTCGAAAATCTGTATGGGACCTTACAGCGTCTGGGATATGATTCCATCGTCTGTGAAGATACCGGAGAACCGGATTATTACAACGATTTACGCGTGAAGATCCATGCCGGGGAACAGCGAAAGCGCAAACTTCCCCGCGGAAGCTTCGAAATCATGGGGCGGGTCAACTTTATTTCCATGGATGAAATCCGCGAAAAACTGCTGCACATACTTTCCGATACCGGAAAAAAACACGTCTTTCTGGCTCCGACCGACAATGCGGCATGGAATCAGATCCGCTGGCTCCGCGAAGCGGGTGTCGAGGTCTGCCGCGACTATGGCATGGTGGGATTTTTCGGGCTCGATTCCAGTTCGCTGATCCCGAAATTGACCACGGTCAAGTTCGACACGGAAGATCTTGGCAGAAAAGCTTTCGCGGCCATGATGAATCTGCTGGAAGGAAAGGAGATCAGGCAAACTGATCTGCTCGGCAATACGGAACTCAAATTCGGCGAAACCATCTGAAGGATTTTAATTTTTTATGGAAGGGGCAATCATGAAAATGGATGAGCATCATCTTCCGCTGAAGTGGAATCTGAAGAATGGAAGTTTGTCATTCAAGAGCACCGGGGACGATTTTTTATCAATGAAAAATCTGACCGGAAGCGTAGTCATGGATGATAAGCTGTATTTTCTGGACGAAGCTGAAAAAGAGGCTCTTCAAAGAGAAGATCAGGAGGAATTCGTCTTCAAGAACGGAATCCGCTGGACATGGCAGGCCAAAGAAGATGACGGCAAGCTTGATTTGAAAGTAATCTTGCGCAACGAATCAGAGAAAGCGGTGATAATCGGAAGATGCAATCTCCTTCACGGCAGGGCTGAGCGCGGATTCCACTGCGAGATAGGTGATGATCCGGGGCGAATCCTGCAATTCTGCTGGAGACCGTGGTATACGACGATCCGCCATATTAAGGAAGAAAAAGGCGATTCCTGTTTCTATGTGAAACATGATAAATACAATACTGCATCCAGAATATTCTGCCATCTTTCCGACATGAAGACGAAGCGGACTTTACTGGTTTCGTTCATCACGCTGGACCGCATGGGCTCGTCCCATACGATGCACTGGGATGACGGCTGTAACGGCATCGGCGAATATTCAGCAGGATGCAATGCGGGTTTTCCATTGAAACCGGGGAAAGAGCTGGCCATGGAGACGTTGCGTGTTGAATATTATACCGATCCGTATAAAGCCCTGGAAAGCTGGGCCGATGACGTGAGTACGCGTTACAAACCGGATTTTTCCGGGACGCATGATGTCGTGCTGGGAACGGGCTGGGACAGGTATGTCTGGGAAGGCCGTTTCAAGGAAGTCATGGATTTCTGCGACACAAAAATGGCGGGTTTCCATCTGAAAAACATATA